>JAZQHX010000229.1:0-3727 GCA_045540835.1 Acutalibacteraceae bacterium
CCGTCAACATAAAGCACGTGACCGTTTACAAAGTTTGAAGCATCGGAAGCTAAAAATACAGCGGGACCCATAATATCTTCGGGGTCGCCCCAACGTCCTGCAGGAGTTTTAGCTAAAATGAAGCTGTCAAAGGGGTGACGGCTGCCGTCTGCTTGCTTTTCACGCAAGGGAGCGGTCTGGGGAGTAGCAATATAACCGGGGCCTATGCCGTTACACTGAATATTGTGCTCACCAAATTCCGAACAGATATTACGGGTCAGCATTTTAAGTCCGCCCTTAGCCGCAGCGTAGGCCGAAACAGTCTCACGACCGAGTTCACTCATCATAGAGCAGATGTTTATAATCTTTCCGTGACCCTTCTTTATCATAGAGGGAATAACGGCTTTGGACATAATGAAAGGTGCATTGAGGTCAACGTCGATTACCTTGCGGAAATCCTCAGCCGACATTTCGCACATCGGGATTCTTTTAATAATTCCTGCGTTGTTTACAAGAATATCAACAATTCCTACTTCGTTTTCAATCTTCTTAATAAGCTCCCCGACAGCCGCTTCGTCGGTAACGTCACAAACATAACCCTTAGCATCAATACCGTCAGCCTTGTAGGAATCAAGTCCTTTGTTTACAAGATCTTCGTTTATATCGTTGAAAACTATTTTAGCGCCTGCACCGGCGAGTCCTTTAGCAATTGCGTAGCCTATTCCGTAAGAGCCACCCGTAACAAGGGCAACCTTACCTGTTAAATCGAACATATTATTCATTTTATTACCTCAATTCTCTTGTTTCAATATGGTCCATATCGGTGAATTCCTGATTCTCACCGCACATTGCCCAGATGAATGAATAATTCTTTGTACCTACACCGCTGTGGATTGACCAGCTTGGAGAAATTACAGCCTCCTCGTTGTGCATTACAATATGTCTTGTCTCATTCGGCTCACCCATCATATGGAATACAGCATCATTCTCACCCATATCAAGATAGAGATAAACTTCCATTCTTCTGTCATGTGTATGTGAAGGCATTGTATTCCAGTTTGAACCGGGCTCTAATTCGGTAAGACCCATAGCAAGCTGACAGCTCTTTATAACTTCGGGGTGAATGTACTGATTGATTACACGCTTGTTGCAGTCTTCAACACTACCGCAGGGAACCTTTTTAGCTTTGGTAATGTCAATTTTAACTATCGGATAAGAAGCGTGAGCAGGGCAGGAAGAAACATAGAATTTGGGCGGATTTTCGGTATCAACACATTTGAAAGAAATTTCCTTATTGCCCATACCGATGTAAATTCCGTCTCTGGGATTCATTTCGTAATCAACACCGTCAACGGTAATAATACCCTTACCGCCTATATTGATACAACCCATTTCACGGCGCTCTAAGAAATATTCGCTTGCAAGCTCCTTTCCGCCTACCAGCTTCAATTCCTGAAATACGGGCATTAAGCCTGCTGTGATAATACGGTCAATATGACTGTATACCATACGGATATTGTCCTTAGTGAACAGCTTTGAGATGTGGAATTCCTCTCTCAATCTGTCGGTGTCGTAGTGCTTTACGTCTTTCGGGTTAGATGCGTTTCTGATTTCCATTTTAGATAAATCCTCCTTAATATAGCTGCCGTAAACCTCTACCTGAGAAAGTGCCGCCCAGGAAAAAGGCAGTTCGGCTTGTTTAAAGTTTGTTAAATGTACGGTTCGGGTGGTCTTTTTCTCAGGGAGAAGGAGCTGCTGACCCTCGCTAATTTTTATAAAATCTGCCGTGACGGTGGTTTTATCGTCAAACTCCACATCAAGGCTTTTCCAGTATGTATCGTGGGGAAAATCTGCACGAAGGTAGAATACTAATTTTTCTACTTCAACTAAAGTGCCAAAGTCAACAAAGTATTCTAAATCCTCTCTCGCACCGCCTGCCCATGAGTGATACGGATAGTTGCCGTGACCGTCATTTGTGGTGACACCGTCTATGGCATTACGCTCGAAAAAGCAGACTGCTTCTCTTGTTACAAGGTTAGCGTATGCGTGGGGGAAATACTTTTTCTGTCCCCTTATATCGTGGGAATTAAGCGAAATTTTCCTGACACCGTATTTTTCCTCGTCACTCGGCTCACTGATTTTTATGATGTGACTATCTCCCGAAAAGGCATTATCGTCATATCCGTTTTTCAGTTCACCTGTGGGTACGGGAAATTCAATTGTGCTTAAAGGGGAGAAAATAATTGATTCTGCCAGGGTTTTATCAAGCTGAATTTTTAAATACTCGGTATCAGCCTTGCGAATAACAATCTTGTCACCCTCGCAGTATTCACCGCTATAAACAGTGTTAATTTCCGCCGCTTTATAGGAAAACTTTTCCTTGCCGCTTTTATCAATAATCTTAATTTCTAACATATTAAACTCCTTACCAAATAAGGAAGTCACTTCCCAAAAGCTTCAAAAGAGCTTCAACAAGGAAGAAATCGGCATAAATCAAATCCAACTGAACGCCTGAAGAGTAAGCTTCCATACAGTTTTGAAGTATAGACTGATTAGAATCGGTAAAGTCACAATCTTCTTCTAACGCCATAAGAATTTTAATTGCCGACTGCAAATATTTGTCCTCGTTCGTCACTTTATAAAGCTCAATCATTCCGCAGGCAGCACAAACGGCGGCGCTGTTGTCAAGATAATCGCAATCCTCAGGCTGACAGAAATCACAAGCAATTTTGTAATCATTTTTTTCGGCTTCTTTTATAAAGTAGTCGGTTACCTTTATTGCGGTATCTAAATAACGTTGTTCGCCTGTGTGAATATAGCTTAGTATAAAGCCGTAAACCGCCCAGGACTGACCTCTTGTCCAGCTTGAGCCTACTGCACAGCCCTGACCTGCAAGGGTTTCAATAAGCTCATCTCTTTCGGTATAGTGATGTGCAATATGAACAACACTACCGTCATCCCTTACGTGGTGCTTAATAGTAGAATCGGCGTGCATTTCGGCAATGTATCGGTATCTGTCGTCCTTGATTTCACGTGAAGCCCAGTAAAGCAATGGAATATTCATCATACAGTCTATAATGGTGTAATTCGGTTCGTTCCAGGCCTTTATGTATTTACCCTTTATGTTTGCACGGGCCGCAAGTATATTAGCCGCCATTATTGTGCGCACACGGGAGTCTTTGTCACCATCTAAAATATATGAAGGCTTTGCCGCTAAATTCCACATAAAGCCTACATCATGGTGAAGGCGGTCATACTGCCTGAAGGCATCGTCAAGCATAGCCTCTTGCTCTTTTGCGGCGGTTTTGTAGATTTCCTTGTGGGTATATTCATACAAGAGCCACAGCATACCTGCATAAAATCCGTTGGTCCACCACATAACACCGCCTACGGGAATGTCATTTCTCTTGTCGTGGTATTTTCCGTTTTCGTCAACACGGTAGGGGATAATATCCCGTACCTGGGCGGCAGTTTTTTCAAGCTTTGCTTCGGTTTTTTTGAAAAAATTCTCAACCCAATTTTTCTGTTCGGGGGTTAACTTCAAATCGTTCAACTCCTTATATTTCTAATTATATTACTATAATAAATCATTTTTCAAGTATTTTCTATAATTTTATTTGCATTTAATTGGTATTTTATTGCGATTTAGTGCTTAAAAATAGTAATATATGAAAATGTTGAAAAAAGCTTGTTGGAATAACTGTTTATTCCAACAAGCTTTACTTAAATAATATTTTTAAGTTCTTTT
>JAZQHX010000230.1:0-12116 GCA_045540835.1 Acutalibacteraceae bacterium
ACGATTCTGAATTTGATGTTACCAACCACAGCCTTATGCGCCGTATTATTGGCGGTACTATAAACGGAACAGTAGGCGGTAATACCAACATTACTGTAAAAGATAATGCACAGTCTATAAATATCTACGGTGCAGGTAGAGACGCTAAGTCAACCGTTGGCGGCAAATCAACCGTAAATATTTTGGGCGGAACGCATATGAGCGCCTACGGCGGTGCTTATGAAGGCACAGTAACCGAAACCGAGCTTAATTTTAGGGGCGGTACAATCCAGCAGATTTTCGGTGGTAGCTTCGGTACAAATATGACAGGGGATACCAAAGTAAATATTTTGGGCGGTACTGTTACAAGACGTATTTACGGCGGCTGCTATAACGAGCTTGCAAGCTCGGCGGGAATGTTCTCTTATTCCTGGAACAGCTCCTACCACGTAACAGGAAATACTACGGTATTTCTGTCATCTGCCGCAGATGTTTCGTTTGACACATCTTATGCAGACAGAGGTATTTTTGCCTGCTCGAGATATGAGTCTGCATTCGGCGATGAAAATGCCGTAATTGTTTACGAAAACTCTGCCGCACAAAGCGAATTCAGCGGAAAACTCGGTCAGCAGGATTCTTCAAGTAAGCTTATAAGCTCTTGGCCTTCTGCTTGTGACAGTACAGAAATTAAAAACAGTTAATTGAAAAAATGCAATGGGGTTGCTGCAAACTTATGCGGCAACTCCTTTGTGGCAGAATAAAACAGATTTTGTTGAAAGGCAAATTTAAAAAAATGTTAAAAAAAGATACAATTTTGGGTTTGGAAAACGGAATTATTCCCGATACTGGTGAGGACGTGTCGGAAAAAATTACAACGCTTATTAAAGAAGCAAAGGAAAACAGCAAAATTTTACTTGCTCCCGGCAGTTACAGACTTAAATCAAGAATTGAACTTGAAAATTTAAAAAATATAGAGATTCTCGGCTATGGTGTAAAATTTATTATGGGTTTTAACCCTGCTGTCAGCTATAGCAGCAGCGGTGGTTTTAAATTTCATAAATGTGATAACATTTCGGTTTGCGGTATTACCTTTGTTACGGCAAATCAAAGCAGTATAGCGGGAACAATAACCGCAATTGATTTAGAAAATAATACCTTTGATGTAAAGGTTGACGATATTTTTGCCTTTGGTGGCAACGAAAAAATCTTAGGACTCGACAGTTTGAGTAAAACCAACACGCCCGATTTCCGTATGGGGCTTAGCGATAACAATTCCTATAAGTACGAAGTTATAGGTGAAAAGCATATAAGAATAAGTCTTGGTAAAACAGTGGCGTATACCCTTAAAAATGTGACGGCAGGGGAAAGAATAGCCATGCGTTACGGACTTTATTATATGCCACCCTTTGTTTTTAACGCTTGTAATAAGGTTTTGCTTGAAGATATAACGGTTGAGGCTACTGCAGGACATTGCTGTGGTGTTTACCCGAGAAGCAGTAATTTTACATTTAGAAGATTCAATGTGCGTCAGGGATTCGGCTCTCATTCGCCTTATTCTTCCTGTTCGGACGGTATACATATAAAGGGTCTTACGGGTAAACTTGTTTTGGAGGATTGTCATTTTTATTATCTTGGTGATGATTCGCTTAATGTGCATAACAAGGCGGGCACGGTTTTCTCTAAAGAGGACGGTGTACTTAAAATCGGAGTGAGAAATCCGTCACATTCGCTGGACGATGCACCAAAGGAGCTTTTGCCTGATGATTGGGCTAAAAAGGGCGATTTAATATATATATATGACGAAAATACATTACAAAGGCTTGGCAGTTTTGTTATAGAAGACTTTAAAACCGAGAACGGATATAACATTGCAGAAATTTCTGATTTAAAGGGCGAAATAACAAAGGGCATAAAGCTTGCAAACTCGGCTTATAATGTTGAAGTTCATATAAATAACTGTTCGGTTACAGGCGGCAGAGCAAGGGGCTTTTTGTTGCAAACCGAAAATGTAACGGTAGAAAACTGCAGATTTTCTAATACTGCTTCGGCAGGACTTATGCTTTGCTGTGACGTTTCACGTTGGAACGAATTGGGGCCCACACGGAATGCTGTTATCAGAAACAACGTATTTGACGGCTGTGGAGTTAATAATAATCGTTTACGTGCAGGCGGTATAGTAATCGGAGTTAATCATATCAATTTATGCGCAGAAAAAGTGGAGCGTAACGGCGTTCACGAAAATATAGAAATAAGCAATAATAAATTTATGGGATTAAAGGATTCGGCAATATTTGCTGATGCGGTTTCGGGTCTTAAAATTACTGAAAATACCTTTTGTAATTGTTGTAGCGATACGGAAGACAGACCTGAAGAATATTCCTTCGATATTACATTATTTAACTGTAATAATGTAAAGGAAGAAAATAATATTGATTTAATTAAGAAAAATGTAAGTGTATTTCAAAATTAAGGGGTGGAAAAAATGACAGAGAAATTTATTCCTTTTACCGATAAAGCATTTAAATATACAGGTGTATGGCAGTCGGACAATGATAGTGAAATTATTTCTTATCATACTTCAGCACAGCTTGAATTTGGTTTTAGCGGCAGTGAAATAAGGCTTAAAGCTAAAGCAATGTTGTCGGAATATGTTGAATTTTTGCTTGACGGTGAGAAAATCACCATAGAAGCTGAGTCGGATAAGCTTTTTGTAATTAAAACGCAGGATTCCTCTCATACACTTAAAATAATTATGACAAGGCACTCAAAACTCAGGTTTTGGGGCGTGTACTTGGATGAGGAAAAAGCGCTTTTCAGAACAGATGATAATAAATACATTCAGTTTATAGGTGACTCTATAACCGATGCTTATCCAGGTTTTTCAACTACTGTTGCCAATAATTTAGGGGTAGATTATTCCATTGTTTCACTTTGCGGAATAGCACTTGTTAATAAATGGGGTTGGTATAAGCTGCTTGACGGTGCAAATGAGCGTATTGGTATGGAATCTACTTATTTTAGTCTTAATAATCCGCAGGAAATTATTTGTCCGCCTGAATACAGGTTTGATAATTGTCGTATTCCTGATGCGTTTGTTGTATATCTCGGCACAAATGATTATATAAGCAGAGAAGAACAAAAGGCTGAGGGTAACTGTGAAATTTTCGCCAAAAAGTATTTTGATTTTATAGGCGAAATAAGAAAGCGTTTCGGAAAGAAACCTATCTATATTTTGCAGACACACAGACAAGACCCTATACGCAAGGAAGCAATAGAAAAGGCATATAAACTAATGAATTCAAAGTTTACGAATTTGTACCTGCTTGAAAGCTATAATTGGGGAGTTGAGCTTCAAAGCGATGGCGTTCATCCTACTAAAAACGGATATGAAACCATTGCAGAAAATGTTACTGAATATATTAAGAATAAAATGTTTTAAAGTACAGCTTTAAGGAGAAAATTGTGGAAAACAAAGTGTTAAAAAACGGTATAAACTGGTTTGATACCGATGGAAATATAATACACGCTCATGGTGGGCATATTGTTAAATTTGGTGATACATATTATTGGTATGGGGAAAACCGTATTGGTAACGCTTATGTCAGTTGTTACACTTCAAAGGATTTAAACAATTGGGAGTTTAAAAATAATATCCTTACAACACAATCGAAGACAATGGATTCAGCTCTTGAAGGAAATTCCCACCTGACAATAAACGGTAATAAAATCAATATTGAAAGACCTAAGGTGGTTTACAATAAAAAGACCGGCAGGTACATAATGTGGGCACATTATGAAAACGGTATTGATTATTCGGTGGCAGCAATAGCTATTGCGAGCTGTGATACCCCCGACGGAGATTTTGTATATCATGGATTCTTCAGACCTTTTGGGTATATGTCAAGGGACTGTAATGTATTTGAATTTGAAAACCAGATGTATTTTATTTCCGCTTCTAATGAAAATGAAGATTTACATATATATAGAATGACAGAAGATTATCTTGGCGTCGCAGAAAAGGTAAATATGCTTTTTGTCGGTGAGAGCAGAGAAGCACCTGCACTTTTTAATTACGGCAAAAAAATATATATGCTGACTTCAATGTGTACGGGCTGGAGACCAAATCAAGGAGGTTATTCTTGCTCGGACAGCTTGCTTAACAACTGGGAAAAAACAAGGGATTGCGGTGATAATACCACATATTACAGTCAGCCTACATCGGTTTTAACCCTTAACGTAAACGGCAAGGAGCAATATGTCTATATTGGTGACCGTTGGGGCGGAAACCAATGGGACGGATATAATTTAGACGATTTTGTTTATGAAAATTCTTCTTATTATTTTACACTTATAGAAATAGATGAAAACGGTAATTTGATTCTTAAAGAGTGTGATGAATTTACAATTGACTTAAATTGCAATGGTTTTGAGATTATAAAATAAGTATAAATGAAAATATAAGAGTTTTTAGAAAGTATTAAAAGTAAAAATTCTCGCTACAATTATTTTTGAAGATTAAAAAACATCGGTAAGGGAAGAAATTCCTTTACCGATGCTTTTTTAGTATTGCTAAGTTTTAAGAGTTGACAGTTATTTTAATTTCTGCAGTCAGGGGCAGCAAGGGATTTGAGCCTGCAAAAATTTTAACTGTTCCGTTTTCGAGCTCGTATTTTTCATTCACAGACCATACCTTTAATTCCTCATAGCCTAAGGTGAATTTAACGGTTTTTTCGGTTTTTGGTTCAATAAAAATCTTTTCAAAGCCTTTAAGCTCTAAGTATCTTCGTCTTACCGAATTGCCTTTTGCACGTATATAAAGCTGTACGGTTTCAAAACCTGCTATATCGGATACATTCTCGACTGTTACCGATACTTCAAAGTTGTTTTTTGATGTTTCGGTAACAGAAATATCCTTATAATTGAATTCCGAATAAGACAGTCCGTAACCAAAGGGATAAAGCACCCTTTTTTTAGAATTTACGTAGCTGTTTGTATCGTAACCGTCAGAAGGTGGCGGTAAAAAGCTGTTGTAATATACGGGAAGTACATCGGCAGAAACCGGCATTGATACCGAAAGCTTGCCTGACGGATTGATTTTACCCGTTATTATATCCTTAATAGCGTCAGCTCCCTTTATACCGGGATACCACGCCGCTAAAATACCGTCCGCAAGCTCGCTTAATTCGGTCAATTCATAAGGTCTGCCGCCTATTAGTACGGCTATAATCGGCTTACCTGTCGCTTTTAAAGCCCTTATGAATTCCATCTGATTACCAGGTAGCTTAAGACTTGCCACATCACGTGCTTCACCACAATCAAGGAAACCGGTTACCTCTTTTGCCGCACCGTTGTTTTCATCAAAAACGGTTTTTGTAACTGCTCTGGCAGAGCTTCCGCCAACGGTTACTATTATTACATCACAGTCTTTAGCTTTATTTATTGCATCAGCGAAATTTTGATTTTCACCCTCAAAATCCCAGCCGTTATCAAAATAAACCTCACTAAAGCACTCGGTGAAGGTTTGTTTTATTGTTTTGTGTGCTTTTTCGTTCTGAAAAGCGGTATAATCGCCCAAAAGGTGATAAATATTATCTGCGTGCTCACCGAAAAGGGCAATTTTACTTGTCTTATTTATCGGCAATATGCCGTCGTTTTTGAGCATTACTATTGATTCTGCCGCCGAAGTGTAAGCAAGCTCTGACTGCACTCCCGAATCTATATAACGGCAAATTTCGCCGTCGTCTGGCAAATACGGATTATCGAAAAGACCTATTTCAAACTTTTTAATAAGTATGCGAAGTACGGCTTCGTCAATTAGTTTTTCCTCAACAATTCCGCTGTTTACTGCCTCAATAAGGTTAAGATACCAGCCTCCGTCAGCAAGGCTTAAGTCAACCCCTGCTTTCAGTATTGCCGCACTTCCGAAAACCTTATCATACCCCATTTGACCTATGGCTCTGCCAACACCGAAACCGTCCGACAAGACAATACCCTCAAATCCCATTTCGTCACGTAAAACGTCACGGAGCAGATAACGGTTCATATGGCAGGGTATGCCGTCAATCGTATTGTATGCCGCCATAACAACGTCGGCTCCTGCATCTACCGCACTTTGTACCGCAGGCAAATGAATATCGTGCAGCTCCCGTTTTCCTATATTTACTTCTGCCGTATTTATACCGCCAAAACCGTCACCTGTAGCACAGTAATGCTTACAGCAGGCAAGTGCTCCACCTTTTTTAATGCCTTTGACTCCGCTTTCGGAAAATTTGCTTGTAAGGTACGGGTCTTCCGAGAAAAATTCCTCTGTTCTGCCCCAACGTGGGTCACGTGCAATATCAAACATTGTAACAAAGCCCATATGGTTACCCGAAAGCTTTATTTCCTTGCCTACAGTTTCCATTACCTTGCCGTAAAGCTCGGGGTTAAAAGTACAACCTAAACCTAAATTGGTGGGAAACGCAACACTGTCGAGCGCCTGCAGACCGTGGTTTGCTTCCACCTCTATCAGTGCGGGAATTTTAAGCCTTGAATTTTCTATAAGATACTTCTGAAGAGCATTTGCAATCTTTACTCTGTGACGTGGCTCCACACCGGTCGAATAATCGTGATTTGTAAAGCCGTCTGCACGCAAAATATTGCTTATTGCACCTATTCCGCCGTATTTTGCTACAAAATCCTTTAAGGAATCATTAAAGGTAAAATCCTCGCCCTTACGTTCAAAGCACTTGTATCCTGCTACGGTTTGCGCCATCTGACCTACCTTTTCATTAAGGGTCATTTGACTAAGCAATTGCCTTGCTTTTGAAATGTATGTATTGGTTTTCATAATTATCTCCTCTAAGAATTAAAAATTACGGTATTGTTTTGGTGACATATTATATTTTTCTTTGAATTTATGCCTGAAATAATCGTAGCTGAAGTTTAGCCGCTTGGCGTATTTTACCATATTATCTTTTTTAGATAGTATCATAAATTTTCCGGGAAATCAACCGTAATTTGAATGGAAATGCAAGAAATTTTCTAAGGAATAAAAGTATATAAAATGCAGTCTATATTATGGTCTTGGGGAAATAATGTTTCTTTGTAATTTTTTTAGAAACAAAGCTTCGTTTTCTTAATTGAAAGCGTAGCTTTTTGTGCAGAAATACGGTAGATATATCTTATTGGTGTTGAAAAAAGAGTGAAATTGGATTATAATGGTTATAGTTATAAAGATATTTGTTTTTATCATATTTATTAAACAGTAAAAGTTGGAGTGATAAGTATGATAAAAATTAAAAGAACAATAGTTATTACCGTTTTGATTATGTGTGTGGTTTTGCTTGCAGTTATTAGCTTTACTCCCGCAATAAACAAAGCGGTATCTGCGAAAGCTTCCAATAATCCTAAAATTATACTTGATGCAGGTCACGGCGGGTTAGTTAATACTATAAAATGGATTTGAAACCTGCCGTGAAAATTCAATATTAAATATACTGAAAACCCGCTTTTAAGCGGGTTTTCGTCTTTTGGTGGGATATGAAATAATAAAATACTTTTCGATTTAATTTAAAAAATATATGCTGAATACTTTATTAAATATAAAAGCTTACGAATAGTTATATTCAAAAAAAATAAAGAAAAAATGAGTTATTTACAGGTGTTAGTTAACTTTGGAAAGCTGTGAAAAAATTACCAAAAAAATAGTGCGACCCGTGATTTTTTGCATATATGCCGTATTTTATTTCTTGTGGATTTTGTAAATATAAAATAAAATTATCTTGTAATAAGCGCAATTTTAATATGCAATTTATATAAAAAAAGTGCTAATGTCAGGAGTGATTATATGATATATAACTCAAATTTGTTTTCATATTCTGTTTCTGAAAGAGAAAAAAGAAATGATTTACCTGAATATGTACGTATTGAGCCTATTGGAAATCCGTATTATTTCGGAAATGATTATCCAAAGAATTATGCATTTAATCTTATAACTGACAGAGCTTCATTTTATCTTGAAATTTTTCTTCAAATGCCAAGAGGTCAAAAAACCTATCTTGGAAGATACAATTGTGAGCCTACAATAAATTTAGACTTAAATGACCTTTGCAAATGCTACGGAGTATTTAATTTATATGTGCGACTTGTAGACATTACGGGAGAAATTGGTCATTTTACATTGCCCTTTGCGCACATTAGACCATCTTCACGTTTAAAAAATTGCGGTGCTTGTGCTCATATAATAGCTTATGATAAACCCGAAAACCGTTACACCATTGAGCTTATGGCAAAGGCGGGTCTTACATATTTCCGTGATGATATATTGTGGAATAAATGCGAAACCGAAAAGGGAATAATAAGCATACCCGAAAATTATATTTCTATGATAGAGCATTACAAGAAAAACGGACTCGAGCCGTATGCTGTTCTTGCTTACGGTAACCGTTTTTATGATAACTCAAATGCGCCTCATACCGAAGAGGGAATTGCCGCTTATGCTGCTTTTGCGGCAACAGTAGCAAAGCGTTTTAAGGGAATTATAGGCAGGTTTGAAATATGGAATGAGTATGATTTAGGTGGTTTTAATACAGAAGAACAGCCACCCGAAGTATACACAAAAATGTTGAAGGCTGCTTATACCGAAATTAAGAAGGTTAATCCTGAAGTAAAGGTTATAGCAGGTATTACCTGTAATCCGCATTATTCCTGGTTGGAGAGAATGCTTGAAGCAGGCGGTGCACAATTCTGCGACGGTATTTCAACCCACACATATAGTATGCTGGATTTTATTTATCCCGACGATACCCAGCTTCAGGTTGATGTAAATGCAGGAGAATACAAAAAAATAGCCGAAAAATACGGTCTTGAAACCAAAATTGATGTTACTGAAATTGGTTGGAGTACCTATTCGGGCTATGGCACGTGTTCCCGTACTCAGCAGGCGGCTGCCATGGTAAGGGTGTACGCAATTGCACAAAAAAGTCAGAATATAGGCAACCTTTTAATATATGATTTTAGAAATGACGACATAAATCCATTTGATGCTGAGTCTAATTGGGGTCTTATTGAAGCAGGAGATGAATTGCAGCCCTTTGCTCCAAAAGAGAGCTATGTTGCCGTTTGCTGTTACGGAAATATGATAGACGGCTGCGAATTAAATGATTCGTATATAAAGGATAACATTCAGATTATAAAATACCGTATGAAAAACGGTTTCAGGTATATGTTGTGGTCAATTACGGGAGCACGAAAGGTTAAGCTTAATATAACGGACGGGGTAACGGTTACTGATATGTACGGAAATGAATCTGTATGTAATGGTGAAATTACCGTTTTAGAGGAGCCGTGTTATATTACCGCAAGCGATGAGGTAGAGCTTTTAAACTCTGAAATTATTATTCCCGAAAGCAATCGTGATTTTACCCTTAGTATTTATCCCGAAAAAACTGACAGCGGCTGGAATGTAAAGCTTAAAGGATATTGCAACCGTGGAAATTTATGCGGCAGAATCCGTATTGAAATTCCGCAACTGAAATTGAAATCGCAATATAATGATTTTAATTTATCCAAAGGGGCGTGCTTTGAGTTTACTTATCCTATTGAAGGGGAAGTATCGCCGTTTTCGTTATACCGCACAATAACAGATGTTATATTTGCGGGCGGGAAAAGGGAAGTTTATAAAGAAGAAATCAATTTTTTAAGTATTCCATACGGAAAAGATAAATCATTTGAATTTTCTTTAGATGAAAGCAGTTACACCGTTTTAGATGAATCCGACCAACCAATTTCGGCTAAAATTGGTTTGAGTTATGATATGGATAATTTATATTTTACAGCAAAAGTAACCGACGGTAATCATAGTCAGCACGGTACCACGGGCGCTATGTGGCATGATATTTGGGACGGCGATTACATTGAACTGATTATTCAGCCACTTTGCAATACGGTCCGTTTTGAGACCCGTTATAACGACATAGGTTTATGCCTTTCTTCTGACACAGGAAAGGAACTTTGCTGGCGTTGGCATTCGGTAGCCGGTAAAACGATAGGTAAATTACGTGATTTGCCTTTAACAGTCACTATTGAAAACGGAATTACATACTACCGTGCACAGATTCCGTGGAAAATGCTTTTACCTGATTGGATACCTTTAGATAAGTGTAATCGTTTTGGTTTTTCACTTAGAATAGGCAATTCGTATGAGGGCTGCCCGGGCGGATTGTCGGGTTATTTATCAGCCTTTGGAGGTATTGGTGACTGGAGAAATCCTGCATCTTATTTACCGGATGAATTTGGTTTATTTGTTTTGGAAAAAGCGCCAAAAACACAAAAATAAAGTGAGGAAGTGTTCTGTATGAAAAAGATTATATCTTTTGTTTTGTCAATTGCGTTAATTGTTGGAATTATATTGCCGACATTTGCAGTTTCACTACAAATATCTGCTGAGTCATATTCGGGAGTGATTGACAACGGCGGAAGTGAGGAAACGGCTTATTCATTTGTATATGGAGGAAACAGTATTACAAATGAACAAAATACAGACGTGGTGCATAGCGGAAACTATTCCACCAAGATTATAACCAGTACCGCAGGAATGGATGCATCTATCAGGATTGACAGTACAACAAATTACAACAAGATTCCGCTTAATAAAGAGGTGTACATCACTTTCTGGGCAAAGGCTGACGAGACAGCAGGCTTTAAGGGTGCTATATTCAGCGGAAATGTTTATCAGACGGGAGCGAATGGAGCTTCAAATAAACTCGATAATTATACTGCAACCTATGCTGCAGGCAGTGGAAACGTTCAGAGTAAATGGGAAGAGTTCTCTAAGGAGTGGAAGCAGTATTTTATTAAGGTGCAAAAGCCTTTTGAAGAGGGCTATACCGCTATGTATTCCTTTATAAATATGTACGGTAAGGGAACCTTATATATAGATGATTTTGACATTATTGAAATGAGCTATGTGAGCCTGGATATAATTGACAATGCAGGAAGCGAGCAAATGGCTTATCCATTTGTAGACGGAGGTCATACCGCTACAAACACGCAGAATTCTGATGAAGTACATAGCGGAAATTACTCAACCAAGATTGTGACAAAAGCTTCAGGAATGAATGCGTCTTTCAAGATTGAAAGTACAACTAATTACAGCAAAATTCCGCTTAATAAAGAGGTTTACATCGCTTTCTGGGCAAAGGCTGACGAAACCGCAGGCTTTAAGGGTGCTATATTCAGCGGAAATGTATATCAGACAGGCGCAAACGGAGCTTCAAATAAACTGGATAATTATACTGCAACCTATGCTGCAGGCAGTGGAACTGTTCAAAGCAAATAGGTAGAGTTTCCAAAAGAATGGTAACAGTATTTAATCAAGGTACAAAAGCCTTTTGAAGAAGGATATACCGGTATGTATTCCTTTATAAACCTATACGGTAAAGGAACCTTATACGTAGATGATTTTGACATTATTGATTTGAATAGCGGTAGTGACGACATAATTGATAACGCAGGAAGCGAGGAAATGGCATATCCGTTTGTAGACGGAGGTCATACCGCCACAAATACACAAAATTCTGCCGAGAAGCACAGCGGCAATTACTCAACCAAGCTTGTAACCGGTGCTTCAGGAATGAATGCGTCATTTAAGATTGAAAGTACAACCAATTACAACAAAATTCCACTTAATAAAGAGGTTTATATCACTTTCTGGGCAAAGGCTGACGAAACCGCAGGCTTTAAGGGTGCTATATTCAGCGGAAATGTTTATCAGACGGGAGCAAACGGAGCTTCAAATAAACTGGATAATTATACTGCTATCTATGCTGCAGGAAGCGGAACTGTTCAAAGCAAATGGGAGGAATTCCCCAAAGAATGGAAACAGTATTTTATTAAGGTGCAAAAGCCTTTTGTTACGGGCTATACAGGTATGTATTCCTTTATAAACCTATACGGTAAGGGAACATTATACGTAGATGATTTTGACATTATTGATTTGAATGAAGGTAATGAGGAAAACGAAGATAAATCTATAATTGATAATGCCGGAAGTGAAATAAAAGCTTACGGGGACACCGGAACACCTACTGTACATAGCTCAGATGAAGCTCACAGCGGTAATTTTAAGTCGGAGGCCAAGCGGTCTTAGGAAGACA
>JAZQHX010000231.1:0-3713 GCA_045540835.1 Acutalibacteraceae bacterium
TACCATAGAAGATGTTTACGAGCCGTATTTGATGCAGATAGGCTTTTTAAGCCGTACCGCAAGGGGCAGATGTGTAACTCAGGCGGCTTATGAGCACTTGGGAATTGAAAACAAGAATATAAAACAGCAAAGTATATTTTAAAGGGTTTTGAAAGATGAGAACAGTTGAAGGCTTTAATGATTATGAGCTTATAGATGCCGATTCGGGTGAAAGATTAGAGCGTTGGGGTAATGTGATCTTAATTCGTCCCGACCCTCAGGTTATTTGGAACACCAAAAGAACGGACAAGCGTTGGTTTTCGGCAGATGCAATATATCACCGCTCTAATTCCGGCGGCGGTTACTGGGAAACCTTAAAAAAAGTACCCGATGTATGGAGTATAAATTACGAAAATCTTACTTTCCGTCTGAAGCCTATGGGTTTTAAGCATACGGGACTTTTTCCCGAGCAGGCGGTCAACTGGACACTTGCACGAGAACTTATAGAAAAGGCAAACAGACCTATAAGCGTGCTTAATTTGTTCGCTTATACGGGTGGTGCTACTGTCGCTTGCCTTAAAGCAGGGGCAAAGGTAACCCACGTTGACGCTTCAAAGGGAATGGTGCAGTGGGCTAAAGAAAATGCGGTAGCCTCAGGCGTGGCTGACGGTAATGTACGCTGGCTTGTTGACGATTGCCTAAAATTTGTAAAGCGTGAAATTCGCCGAGGAAATAAGTATGATGCTATTATTATGGATCCTCCGTCTTACGGTAGAGGACCCGGTGGTGAAGTCTGGAAGCTCGAACAGCAGCTTACTGAGCTTTTAACCGAAACGGGTAAACTGTTGTCAGACGATGCGATTTTCTTCTTCCTTAATTCCTATACGGGTGGATTGTCGCCGACAATTCTTAATTTTATGGTCAAGGAATATGTTGTAGGAAATAAGGGTGGAGAAATTTTTACCGATGAAATCGGTCTTAGAATTACCAATAAAGGCATAAGCCTTCCTTGTGGAAATACTACTGTTTGGAAACGATAAAATGGAAAATTTGATTGAAATTAAAAATGTGACTTATGAATATGATGACGAGGAAACGGTACACGTTGCGGTCAAGAACTTAAGCCTTAACATAAAAAAAGGCAGTTTTACGGTAATACTCGGTCACAACGGTTCGGGCAAATCTACCTTGGCTAAACTAATGAATGGTTTAAATAAACCTACATTTGGTGAAGTTTTGGTTGTTGGAATGGATACCCGTGACGAAGCGCTCGAAATAGATATTAAGCGTAAAGTCGGAATGGTTTTTCAAAATCCCGATAATCAGCTTGTAGCTTCGGTTGTAGAGGAAGACGTTGCCTTCGGTCCTGAAAATTTAGGAATACCACCTGAAGAAATAAGAGTAAGGGTTGATAATGCTTTAAAGGCGGTTGATATGTATGATTACAGACAGTCAACTCCACATAGACTCTCAGGCGGACAAAAGCAAAGGGTTGCCATTGCGGGAATTATTGCTATGGAGCCCGAGTGCATAGTGCTCGACGAGCCGACAGCAATGCTTGACCCTAAAGGTAGAGCCGAAATTGTTGAAACACTTATAAAGCTTAATAAAGAAAAGGGAATTACCGTAATTTTAATAACCCATTATATGGAAGAAGCCGAAAAGGCTGACAGAGTGCTGGTTATGAATGACGGTGAGATTATTGACGACGGTATCCCGTCCGAAATATTTAAAAATGTTAAGCAACTAAAGGCGGTAGGTCTTGACGTACCGCAGACAACCGAGCTTTTGTATGCTATGCAAAAAGAGGGCTTTTTGGTTAATACAAATGTTATTTCTATTGAAGAAACAGCCGAGGAAATTTATAAACTAATGAAAAACTGATAGTCGGCGTTTCATTTGGAGGAAAAATAATTGTCTATTTTAGAGGTTAAAAACCTGACACATTCTTATAGCGGAAATACACCTTTCGTTAACGATGCGGTAAAGGACGTAAGCTTTACTATTGATAACGGAGAAATATTGGGTATTATCGGTCATACGGGTTCGGGTAAATCTACACTTGTACAGCACCTTAACGGGCTTTTAAAGCCTACGGACGGTACAATTTTAGTAGAAAATAACGATATTTGGGAGAACCCTAAGGAAATACGAAAAATCCGGTCAAAGGTAGGTCTTGTTTTTCAGTATCCCGAATATCAGCTTTTTGAAGAAACGGTCTATGCCGATATTGCTTTCGGTCCTAAAAATATGGGACTTTCGGGCGATGAACTTGATAAAAGAATCAGGGAAATTGCAAATATTGTAGGAGTAAAGCCTGAATATTTTCAGAAATCTCCCTTTGATTTGTCGGGCGGTGAAAAAAGGCGTGTGGCTATTGCTGGAGTTATGGCAATGCGTCCTCAGGTTATTATTTTTGATGAACCCACTGCAGGTCTTGACCCTGTAGGTAGGGAAACTGTAATGAAAATTATTGAGGATTACCGAAACGCCTACGGTGCGACGGTTATTATAATCTCTCATAGTATGGAGGATATGGCACTTCTTGCCGACAAACTGCTTGTAATGAACAAGGGTAGTCTTTATATGCTCGGTACTACAAGTGAGGTATTTTCAAAACACGAGGAACTGCAATCGATAGGACTTAATGTTCCGATTGTTACACGTGTTTTTATAAAGCTTAAAGCTATGGGATTGCCGATAAACGATAGGATTTTTACGGTTAAAGACGCAGTTGATGAGCTTAAACGATTGAAGGCAGGTGAGAGTGATGCTTAAGGATATTACCTTCGGTCAGTTTTATGACAGCAACTCGGTACTTCACAGAGCCGATCCAAGACTTAAAATATTACTGATGATTACACTTATTGTTTTCATTTTTATTTCGGGTAATATTTTTTCTTTATCGCTTTCAGCCGTTTTTGTATTTTCGATTTTGTTATTAAGCAAAGTACCCTTTAAAATGTACCTTAAAAATATTAAGGCTATTTTGCCAGTACTGATTTTTACTGCAATTCTTAATGTTTTTTACAGCAGTAGCGGTACGGTTTTATTGGAGTTCTGGAAAATAGTTATAACCACAGGTGGACTTTACCGTGCCTTTTTTATGGCCTTGAGAATTATGCTCCTTATTTTTGTAAGCTCGGTGCTTACTTATACTACCACACCGAATGACCTTACAGATGCTATTGAGAGTATTTTGACACCATTAAAATTTATAGGTCTTAAAAGCGCTGTGCATACACTTGCTATGATGATGACCATTGCTTTAAGATTCATTCCTACACTTATTGAGGAAGCTGAAAAGATAATGAATGCCCAAAAGGCAAGAGGCGCCGACCTTGAAAGCGGCGGACTTATACAAAGAGTAAAGGCTTTAATTCCTATACTCATTCCATTGCTTATTTCCTCTGTAAGACGTGCTTCCGAATTGGCTGAGGCAATGGAATGCCGTTGTTATAACGGGGGAGAAGGTAAAACCAGAATGAAACAAATGCGGCTTACAGTAATAGATTTTTATGTTGGATTTGTAAGTGCATTATATATGGCTTCGGTCATTGTGCTTAATATATTTTTATAGCCAAAGCATTTAAACTTGAACCAGCCTTAAAGGGCGGTTTTTAGGCGGCTTTCGGCTTGTTGTCGCCCATAGGCTTAGCCTGACGAGAGTCGAAACCCATCACGCCTGATAAATAATATTCACGAAAGAGCTAATCCTAACCTCAATGCAATTT
>JAZQHX010000232.1:0-6058 GCA_045540835.1 Acutalibacteraceae bacterium
ATTATAAGTAAAACAATTGTGTTTGGGGGAAGTCTTATAATTATTTTAGGTTTTGACATCGGCGGTACTAAATGTGCTGTTATTACTGCCGAATGGGATGGAAAAGATATTAAATTACTTAAAAAAGAAAAATGTGTAACAGATTTATCAATAACTCCTCAGGAAATGATTGATAAACTTATTACCTTGGCTGACAGTATTATTGATAAAAAACCTGAGGCTATTGGCATATCCTGCGGTGGGCCGCTTGATTCTAAAAAAGGAATTATTATGAATCCGCCAAATCTTACGGGTTGGGATAATGTTGAGATTGTAAAGCAGATTGAAGCGCATTATAATGTGCCTGTGCACCTGCAAAACGATGCTAATGCCTGCGCTGTTGCAGAATGGAAATTCGGTGCAGGTAAGGGGAGTGAGAATATGATTTTTCTCACCTTTGGTACTGGCTTAGGCGCAGGGCTTATTTTAAACGGTAGACTTTATAGCGGTACTAACGATAACGCAGGCGAGGTAGGACATATACGTTTATCGGCTTTCGGACCTGTCGGTTACGGTAAATCAGGCTCTTTTGAGGGCTTTTGCAGCGGTAACGGAATTGCGCAGTTAGGTTATACCCTTGCACTCGAAAAGGCGCAAAGAGGGGAATATCCCGAATATTTCAAAAAGGGTTATACACAAGCTGATGTGACCGCAAAAACCATTGCCGATGCCGCCGATAATGGTGATAAAACCGCAATTGAAGCATATAGAATTTGCGGTGAATATTTGGGCAAAGGACTATCAGTACTGATTGATATACTGAATCCCGAAAAAATTGTTATCGGAAGTGTTTTTGCACGAAGTGAAAATTTATTAAGAGAAGCTATGGAAAAGGAAATCAGTAAAGAAGCGCTTAACCTTTCCGCTGATTGCTGTAGGGTTGTTCCTGCCGCATTGGGTGAAAAAATAGGGGATTATGCCGCTGTTGCTACTGCATTATTATGAGGTGATTTTATGTTAAATGAATTATTGACACGCTATCCTGTTTTAAAAGAGTGTAAAGATGAGGTCGTAACCTCTGCTGAGAAGATTATCGACTGCTACAATAACGGCGGTAAATTGCTTATTTGCGGTAACGGCGGTAGCTGTGCGGACGGTGAACATATTGTCGGTGAGCTTATGAAAGGCTTTTTGAAAATCCGACCTGTTAGTGATGAAAAAAAGAATGAAATGAAGTCTAACTGCCCGCTTTTAGATGACGAAACTCTCACAAAACTTCAAGGCGGTCTGCCCGCAATTTCTCTGCCGTCCATTGCAGGACTAAATTCTGCTTTTTGTAACGACGTTGGCCCCGGGCTTATATACGCTCAATCCCTTATGTCATTAGGCAAAAAAGGCGATGTTTTGTTAGCTTTGAGTACTTCGGGTAATTCTAAGAATGTATATGCCGCCGCAAAGGTTGCTAAAGGACTTGGACTTACCGTAATCGGTCTTACGGGTAAGACTGGCGGAAAATTAAAGGAAATATCCG
Organism: Acutalibacteraceae bacterium; assembly: GCA_045540835.1. Taxonomy (GTDB): domain Bacteria; phylum Bacillota; class Clostridia; order Oscillospirales; family Acutalibacteraceae; genus UBA737. The sequence continues at coordinate 1,511 of JAZQHX010000232.1, forward strand.
ATATTTGTATATGTGCCCCCGAAACCGAGACCTTTAAGGTACAAGAGCTTCACCTGCCGATTTATCATTATATCTGTGCAACGGTTGAAGAATATTTCTTTAAGGTATAAAAAAAGATGCTGTAAACTTTTTGGGTTTACAGCATTTTTCTATTTACCTGTATAATCATTGTCAAATGTAATTACGCACATAAAAGTAGGGTTAATAAGCTGTGCCATTACAGAAATTTTTTCGTGCAATTCCTTGTGGGATAGCTTAATATCACTTGGAACTACAACATCAAATATAAGGTTTGTGCGCTTATCGCTAAGCGGTGTCATTCTGAAATCGTGCAATGTGAGCCGCCAGTCGATTATCTTTATGGCTTCACTCAATTTTTCCTTCGTTTCTGTAAGTACGGCATTGTCAGTATCAATCGGGTCCATATGTATTACAAGACAAACATCTAATTTTTCTTGCACTAATTTTTCGCATAAATCAATCTGCTCGTGACATTTAACAATATCGCTGTTTTGCGGTACCTCAACGTGGACAGATGCAAACTGTCTGCCCGGTCCGTAATTATGAACCAATAAATCGTGAATACCTACGAACTCTTTGAAAGACAAGACGGTATTTTCAATATCGGAAATCAGTTCCTTTTCGGGTGGTTTACCTAAAAGCTGATCGATTGTTTCTTTTGCCGACATAACTCCCGAATAAAAAATAAATACCGAAAGAGCAATACCTAATATTGCATCAAGATTAAAGGGGAGTGTTACAAACATAGAGGTAATCACACTTATAATAATAACACTTGTAGCAACTGAATCGTTCAGTGAATCCTTAGCGGTAGCTATAAGGGCTTCCGAATCAATGATTTTTCCGAGCTTACGGTTAAAGAGATACATCCACAGTTTTACTAAAACCGAAATAATTAAAATAACAATTGAAATATAGGAGTAATCAGGTGAAGCCTTGCCGTTTTGCAGAGTTGTAACAGAGGTTTTAAAAAGCTCAAAGCCAACAAGCAGAATTATAATTGAAACGATAAATGCCGCCATATGTTCCATTCTGCCGTGACCGTAAGGGTGGTCACTGTCAGCAGGCTTACCGGCTAATTTAAAACCAATCATTGTAATAACAGAAGAGCCGGTATCAGTAAGGTTATTAAGACCGTCAGCCGATATAGAAATACTGCCCGTAATAAATCCTGTTACGATTTTTATGGTACACAAGAGCAGATTGCAGATAATACCTACAATACTTCCTAAAGTTCCGTAAGACTGACGTACAGCATTATTCTTAACATCATCGGAATTTTTAATGAAAAGTTTAATTAAAAGAGAAGACATTACATCTTTGCTCCCTTACTGCCTTTAGTTCCAAAGGATACACCTGATAAAATGTTTGTATCAATTGTAAAGGTTAAATTTTCACGGTTTCTTTGTCTGCGGAAAGCAAGCTCTATAAGCTTATCACAAAGCTCGGGATATTTTATACCGCTGGCTTCCCATAAATAGAAAGCGAGAGAGCCGGGGATTGTGTTGATTTCGTTGGCGTAAACCTTGTCAGTATCCTTATCAATTATAAAGTCGATTCTTACAACACCGTTTGCACCAATTGCCTTAAATATTTTGCAGGCAAGGTCTTTAATTTCTTCCGACTTATCCTCGGGTAAATCGGCGGGAATTTTACGACCTAAAGACGCCATACCTTTACTTTGACCGCCGTTTTTGGAATTACCCATATACTTATCCTCATAGGATAAAATTTCATCATTCATAAAGGGTTCCTCGCAAACAGAAGCGGTGCAGGAATCTGTATCACCTAAAACAGAACAATTGATTTCCCTTATTGCAGTAACTGCGTGCTCTACAAGAACCTTATCCGCAAATGAAAGGGCAAGGGTAATGGCATCATCAAGCGTTTCTTTGTTGCTAACCTTTGTGATACCAACACTCGAACCTAAATTTACGGGTTTAATAATAAGCGGAAAACCGACTTTTTCCTCAATTTCTGCAGTGATTTTTTCTTTATCGGTCATATACTCTCTCGCTCTGAAGCAAATGCAATCGAGTACGGGAAGCCCTGCATTTTTTAGTACATCTTTAAATACTGCTTTATCCATACCGACAGCCGATGACAATATATCACAGCCAACATAAGGTAAACCCAAATATTCGAAATAGCCCTGCATAGTTCCGTCCTCACAGTTAGTTCCGTGAACAACAGGGAATGCGACATCAATGTTGACTGATTTTTTAGAAGAAAACAAACCGCTTGCCTCAAATTTCATAACAACATTACCGTTTTCTTTTACAAAATAAACCTTTTTACACTTTTTCAAAAGCTCAGGAAGATTACGGTATTCTTCAATTGTGAAAAGGTCGTTTCCGGTGTACATTTCGCCGTCTTTGGTAACGTAAACGGGGGTAATATCATATTTATCACGGTTTATAGCCCTCATAGCCTGAACGGCGGATATAATTGATACTTCGTGTTCAACCGAGCGGCAACCGTAAAATACTGCTACATTTGTTTTCATTTTATCACCTTAATTTAAGTAATTGTCTGGAAGGTCATTTTCGAGCAAAACAACCGAATTTGAGTCTGCATATTTTGTGTAAATGCTCATAGCCTCCATAAAGCTGTTAGCAACAAAAATACATTCTTCATTAAAGCCTGCATCTTTTGCTGCAGCAACCATCGGTTTAGAGCGGTTTTGACCTACAAATATCATTATATCACAATATTTTGCGGCTTCAAGACCTAAATTGTAGTTGCACTCATATTCTTTATCGCCAAGTTCAATAAGACCGGGGGTAATTATAACCTTTTTCATACCGTCAAACGAGCCGAGCACCCTTACTGCTTCAAGACAGCCTTCAGGATTTGCATTGTAAGCATCGTCAATAAGTAACGAGCTGTTTACAGAGCTCTTAAGCTCTAAACGGTGTTCAGTAGGCTTTAAAGACGCAACTGCAAACTTTATGTCGTCATTGCTTACGCCTAAGCTGTGGGCAATAGCGGCGGCACCCGTAATATTTAATATACTGTGCATACCTAAAAGCTTTGTTGTAAGCCTTACGGTCTCACTACCTAAGTTAATATCAAACTGCGAACCGTATCTGCCGTAAGAAATATTGTATGCATAGAAATTAAAATCATCGTTTGTGCCGTAAACATTAAAGCTTTTCTTATCTATTCGGTCTATAATTTCCTTACTGTCACCGTTTACAAATACATCACCGTTTTTAACTTTTACAGCATCACTTAATTCGAATTTTGTATTAAACACATTATCAACTGTTTTAAAGGTTTCAAGGTGCTGTGGACCTACAGAGGTAATAAAGCCAATATCGGGATTTGCAATATCACAAATTTCTTTTATATCGCCTATGTTTTTAGCACCCATTTCGCAAACGAATATTTCGGTCTGCGGTTTTAAGTCACCCCTTACAGTTCTTACAACACCCATCGGTGTATTAAAGCTGTGCGGTGTGCAGACAACATTGAATTTTTCACTTAAAATACGGGTTAATATAAATTTTGAGGTAGTTTTACCGTAGCTACCCGTAATACCTATTACCTTTAAATTTTTATGCGATTTTAATATCTTTTTTGCATCATTGATATAATATTTTGCAAAGGCTTTTTCAATCGGTAAAGTCAGTGTCCAGATAATAAAAACCGAAACGGGGGAAATAAGGCTTAAAAATATAGCGACAGCGGCAACTGAGCGTGAGGCAACACCGTCACCTAAAACTAAAAATAAGGTAATTAAGACTGCAAACAACAAAATGTATGCTGAATAAAGTCTTTTAACTCTGCCGGTGAAAACGAGCTTTTTAATAGATTTTTTTTGTGTCTTTATTGCCGAAGTAATACAAAATGGAAGAATAAGTACAAAGAAAATCATTTGCCAAAGAGAGAGTTTTAAGGCAAATAATACAGATGATATTAAAAAAGCAAATACAGGCAGGGAAGTGAAATTGCTTTTAAGCCATTTGAAATATCGTGACGGGAAATAGGAATTCTGCTGGAGCATTTGTAGCTGTTTTGTAATTAAAAACAATCCGCAAAATGCTGATAGAATTATTGAAATTAAAAGAAAAATGTTCATTCGCGTTCCCTCATTTAATAAAACTGTTTAAAATGGCGTGTGCTTCATATGGGCGCTCAAAAAAGGCAAAATGACCTGCTCCTTTGATAACACAAAGTCCTGCATCTGCAATTTTGCTCTCTATTATTTTGGCATCACACAGCGGTGTATCAGTATCATTTTCGCCCCAGATAAGAAGTGTAGGGCATTTAATATTGTGCAGTATTTCACGTAAATCGGTATTAACTAACGATACAAGGGTTTTGCGTAAGACTTCGGGTGCGGCATTATAATCTGCCGAGCCGTAATGCTTGCGTGCTTTGTCGAGTAATCCTTCGCTGTAATTTTTTATAATAGGCAAAGTAAGTGTTCTTTTAATAACCTTAAAGCTTTTGGCTCTGAATTTTTTGCGTATGCTTTTTTTAGGTATCAGCCCTGCAGAATCCAGCAAAACAATTTTTGGC
>JAZQHX010000233.1:0-5695 GCA_045540835.1 Acutalibacteraceae bacterium
TCGTCACTATGCTCACGTTGACTGCCCCGGACACGCTGACTATGTTAAGAACATGATCACCGGTGCTGCTCAGATGGACGGTGCTATCCTCGTTATCGCTTCTACTGATGGTCCTATGGCTCAGACCAAGGAGCACCTTCTTCTCGCTCGTCAGGTTGGCGTTCCCTACATCGTAGTATTCATGAACAAGACCGACCTCGTTGATGATGAAGAACTTCTCGAGCTCGTTGAGATGGAAATCCGTGAGACTCTTGATAAGTACGAGTTCCCCGGCGATGATACACCTATCATCAAGGGTTCTGCTTTCCAGGCTCTCGACAGTGCTTCTACCGATCCTGCTGATCCTATCTATGCTCCTATTAAGGAACTTATGGATGCAGTTGACAGCTATATTCCTACTCCTGATCGTAAGGCTGACCTTCCCTTCCTTATGCCTATCGAGGACGTTATGACAATTTCCGGTCGTGGTACTGTTGTTACCGGCCGTGTTGAGCGTGGTCAGTTAAATGCAGGTGACGAAGTTGAAATCATCGGTCTTACCGAAGAGCGTGCAAAGACTGTTGTTACCTCTATGGAAATGTTCCGTAAGACTCTCACATACTGTGAGGCTGTCGATAACGTTGGTGCTCTTCTCCGTGGCGTAGGCCGTGAAGAAGTTGAGCGTGGTCAGGTTCTCTGTAAGCCCGGCTCAATCAACCCCCACACCAAGTTCCATGGTCAGGTTTACGTTCTTAGCAAAGAAGAGGGTGGACGTCATACTCCTTTCTTCAACAACTATCGTCCTCAGTTCTATTTCAGAACTACTGACGTTACCGGTGTTATCACTCTTCCCGAGGGCACCGAGATGTGCATGCCTGGCGATAACGTAGAGATGGATGTTGAGCTTATCACTCCTATCGCTATCGAAGAAGGTCTCCGCTTCGCTATCCGTGAAGGTGGCCGTACCGTTGGTTCAGGTGTTGTTACAGCTATTAACGAATAATTCTAATATAGCATATAAAGAAAGGAGAACTCTTTTAGAGTTCTCCTTTTGCTTATTTTATATATTCTGGAGATATTAAAATGGCAGAAAATATTTTAAATACGGTAATAGAGGTTACATTACCTTATATAATTGCCGTGCTGGAGCTTATGGGTATTTTTATAGTCACCTGGAGTGGTGTGAAGGCGTTTTGGCGCTATATAAGAAATACCTTTTTTAAGAAAAATCACGATTTACAGTATTCCTTCGCAAAGGGCTTGTCTACGGCGCTTGAATTTAAAATGGCGGCCGAGATATTAAAGACCGTGCTTGTAAGGGAAATGAGCGAGCTTGTAATTTTGGGCGCAATTATCGTTTTGCGTGCTTTGGTTACAATTCTTTTGAAATTTGAAATTCGTAGCAGTAAGAAGGCAATTCCACAAGTAAAGGAAGATGGAGAATGTCCGGCGGAAAAATGAAGGCCGCCACTTTTAGAATTGATATTTTTTACGATACTAACAGCGAGGTTTTGCTGATTAAATAATTTTTTAGGAGAGATAATTATGGTATGTAAATTTTGCGGAGCAGTTTTATCACCTGACAGTAAGTTTTGTATGGGTTGCGGTAACAAGGTAGAAGCACCGTCACCTGAGCCTGCATACAGTGCTAATGCAAATTCATCGGGCGGGATGAATTTCGATTTTAATACTAATACTGCAACACCTGCGGCGGCAACAAAAAGATATGAATATAAAGTATTGTCCCAAAAGGATAAGTGGTTTTCGGGTAAATTCGACCCAATGATTCTTGAGCAGGCAATCAATGCTTATGCACAGCAGGGCTGGAGGGTTATCGGTTGTGCTACGGCAGATATTCCCGGATTTACGGCTCAGCGTCAGGAATTTATTACATTGCTTGAAAGAGAGATATAATTATGGCTTTCGTAACTGTACATAACGGAGTTGTTTTCATTGAGGGTGAGCACCCACGTGCGGTTAAGCGTTACAGTGCAGAAACACGTGTCGGTGGTTTCGGTGCCCAGCTTCGTAACCTTAATGACTTAAAACAGACTATGGCTATGACGGCATTACAGAACGGCTGTAATTGCGTTGTAAACTTTACCTACGGACAAAAAGCCAAGCTTATTGCAATTGATGATGTTGCATTTGTAGGGAACGGATTTTACGCACAGCTTTCCAATGAGGATTATAACAGTATAATAAGTCAATTGAAATAGAAAAATCCCCGAAACAGAGTTGAATCTGTTTCGGGGATTTCTTAACATTATTCTTTAAATGTAATAAAACCGTAGCTCTCTAAAATCTGAAAAAACTTTACAAGTCTTTCATATAGTGGGTGGGCTTTTTCACCGAAGTGTTCGTCCACAAGCTTTCCAATTGCGTTTACATTAAGCTTTCCGTCAATCTGAAGCCAGGTAAAGCTACCGTTTTCGTCAAGATGAATATAGCTGATTTTTGGCCTTTTAAAGAGCTTTTGAGCAATGCGGTTAAATACACCTTTGTTCTCAATTTCGAGGGTTACTAAGCCCTCATTATCGCTCGACCAGCCTATCGTATCTTTGCGGATAGGAACTAAGTCGAGATAATTTTTATTATTTTCTTTTTTACCCATTACTTATTGTCACGCTTTTTCCAAAGTGTAAATTTAAGGAGAGTAAGAATAATAATTCCAAAGAAAGCAAGTCCTAAAATCTGAGAAACGCCTGCGGGAACATACTTTCCGATAATGCCCGAAAGGTCAATTTTGTCGCCAAAACCGAATACTGCAAGTACAGCTAACAGAATGCCAACAAGACCTTCACCTGCAATCATACCGGAGGAGAAAAGTATACCGTCATTAACGATTTCGTCCTTGTGCTTATTCTTCTTCATCTTATCGAAGCACAGACGGATAATACCGCCAACCATAATGCAGGCATTAAGATGAATTGGAAGATAAATACCTATTGCAAAGGGAAGTACGGGGATACCGATAATTTCAATCACAACTGCGATTGCAGCCCCTGTGAATACAAGTGCCCAGGGGAGATTTCCGCCCATAACACCCTCAACGATAAGCTTCATAAGTGTAGCCTGAGGAGCTGCTAATTCGTCGCCGCCGAAGCCCCAAGCCTCGTTGAGAAGATATAGTGTACCGCCGATAGCCAGAGCCGCCGCTACAACACCTATAATTTCGCCGTACTGCTGCTTTTTGGGAGTAGCACCTAACAGATAACCGGTCTTTAAATCCTGCGAGGTATCACCTGCAATGGCAGATACGATACAGATTACAGAGCCGATTGCAATAGCACTGCACATACCTGTAACACCGTCAGCTCCGGTGAATTTAAGGATAAGGGTTGCTATAAGAAGTGTAGCGATTGCCATACCCGAAACTGGGTTGTTACTGCTACCTACAAGACCTACCATACGTGAGGAAACGGTTGCAAAGAAGAAACCGAATATCACGATAATAAGTGCGCCGATGGGATTTACGGGAATTGCAGGAATTAACCAGATAAGAATGGTAAGGACTAAAATTGCGATAATAACTACCTTGATATTTAAGTCCTTTGCAGTACGCTCGTTGCCGACTGCACCTGCTCCGCCAATATTTTTCATAGCGCCCGAGAAGGTTTTTATAATAAGCGGTAAGGATTTTACAAGGCTTATAATACCGCCTGCCGCCAGAGCACCAGCGCCGATGTATCTGATGTAGCTACTCCAGATTCCGCTCGCACCGCTTTCGGCAAAGATTTCGCCTATTGTAGCGTCAACACTCGGATAAAGAATACTATTTTCACCGAAAAGCAGAATAAGAGGAATAAGCACCATCCAGCTTAAAAGTCCGCCTGCGAACATAAAGGAGGAAATTCTTGCTCCGCAGATATAACCAACACTCATTACGGCAGGATAAATCTGTGTGCCTATTGTTCCGCCAAAGCCTTTAATTGTGGCAGAAATTTCACCGGGAACGGCTTTGATACCGTCAATAATAAACTTGAAAAGTGCCGCAAAGCCCATACCTGCGAATACGGTAGTGGCATTAGAGCCACCTTCTTCACCTGCAAGTAAAACTTCAGCACAGGCAGTACCCTCAGGATAGGGGAGAGTGCCGTGTTCTTTAACGATAAGTGCGTTGCGAAGCGGTACCATAAAGAATACACCCAAAAGACCGCCTATAAGGGAAATGAGTGTGATTTCAATAAGTCCGGGGTTTTCGGTTTTGTCTTCAGCCGCCCAAAGGAAAAGGGCGGGCAGGGTGAAAATTGCACCCGCTGCCAAGGATTCACCGGCAGAGCCTATTGTTTGCACGATGTTGCTTTCAAGAATTGAGTTTCTGCGCATAAGTATGCGTATAACTCCCATTGCGATAACCGCCGCAGGAATAGAAGCGGATACCGTCATACCTACACGAAGACCTAAGTAGGCATTAGCTGCGCCGAATACAACCGCTAAAATCACACCCATAACGATAGAGGTTACCGTTATTTCAGGGGTGATTTTTTCCGCCGGAATATACGGCTTAAAATCATTTTTGTTTTCCATTTTTTTCTCCAATCTTTAAATTTTATAAATACAACCTAAATAGTATACCATAAAACAGTCATAAAAGCAAACAAAACAATCATTTGCTTTGCTGTAAAATTTTAAGCAACAGGTTAAATATTCTTTTTGTTGAAGAAATGCTCAGCTTTTCGTTGACGGTATGCACATCAAACATATCGGGACCTATTGCGATACAGTCGAGGTCTTGTATATTAGAAGCAAATACCGAGCATTCAAGTCCAGCGTGTATGGCTTCTACCTTTACCTCTCTGCCGAATTCCGATTTGTAGCTTTTGGTATAAAGCTTTCTTAAATCAGAGTTTTCCTTATACTCCCATGGAGGATAATGTCCCGAAACAGAAATCGTGGATTCAACAAATCCGAAAAAGGCAGTCAGCCGTTCTTCTAATGCATCAAGTGCAGATTGTTTATTACTTCTTAAAGCAAAGTTTAAAATTATTTTATCGTTTTCGGTTTTAAGAATTCCAAGGTTTAGGGATGTTTCCACAAGATTTTCTATTTCGGCACTCATTTCGGTAATACCGTTCGGGACGGTGAAAAGCGTGGAAATAATATTTCGTTTTGTTTTGGCATCAAAAACAAAATATTCGGCCTTGTCATATATGTCAATTACAAAGGAAAATGCGTTTTCACGGGCAGAAATTTCATTTTTGATAACATTAAGGTATTCTTGAGCCTCTGTTTTAAATGAATCGGGATTTTGTACTGTAAGCTCTGCAATACAGCGGTTGGGAATGGCATTACCCTTGTCACCACCGTTAATGCTTATGATGTCAAAATCCAGAATATCCGCCATTCGGTTTAAGAATCGTCCCATTAAAATATCTGCGTTTACTCTGCCTTTGTTAATTTCAACGCCTGAATGACCGCCTTTAAGCCCCTCTAACGTAACAGTAAGCTTGGTGCCCGCTTTAATTTCACGTGTTATGGGCAATGTGGCAGAAAAATCACTTCCTCCTGCGCAGGAAACTGTAACTACATTCTCTTCTTCCGAGTCCATATTTATCATTTTTTTAGCAGAAAGAAGGGAAAAATCAAGTTTGGAAGCGCCAATCATACCGATTTCCTCGTCGGTAGTGAGTACCGCTTCGATGGCCGGGTGAGCAATACTATTATCAGCTAAAGTTGTCAATATCATAGCAACGGCAATTCCGTTATCTGCACC
>JAZQHX010000234.1:0-4025 GCA_045540835.1 Acutalibacteraceae bacterium
ATATATAGTTTAAGGGCCAAAAGCCTGAAAAGTGGTGAGAAGATTGAAAAAACAGCGCAAACGTGGTATCCCTATATCTACGAGAATAATCGTATCGGTTTTATTATTGCTCATACAGTTGGGATTTATATTGTATGCCATATATGATTATTCGGCAAATTCGGCTACTGTTTATACATTGTCGGTTATAATGGGTATGGTAACGGTTATTACGATTATTAACCGCAGGGGAAATCCTGACCATAAAATCACCTGGATAGTTTTTATATTGTTGTTTCCGATTTTCGGAATTTCTGTGTTTTTGCTGTGGGGTGGCGGCAGAGTGCTTCCCTTTATACGTAAAAGAATGCGTATATGTGAGGCAAAATGTATGCGCTATCTTAAAGAGGAAAAGGAAGTTCGTGATAAGCTACGGTATTACGATATGTTCCATTCCCGTCAGGCTGATTATCTTACGGGTGAGTCCGGCTATCCTTTGTATGACGGCACATCTACTGAGTATCTCTCCCCGGGTGAAGTTTTTCTCCCAAGGCTTATAGAGGAGCTGTCTTTAGCGGAAAAGTATATTTTTATAGAATTCTTTATTTTGGCAGAGGGTAAAATGTGGAACAGTATCCACTCTGTTTTAAAGGAAAAGGCGGCACGTGGAGTAGATGTAAGAATAATATTTGATGATTTCGGCTCGATAAAGCGTCAAAGTAAAGGCTTTATTTCAAGGCTTAAGGCAGAGGGGATTCAGGTATCGGTATTCAACCCCATAAACCCCATAATGAATATATTTATGAATAACCGTGACCACCGCAAAATTGTGGTTGTTGACGGTAAAACGGCGATTACGGGCGGAATAAACATAGGTGACGAATATATAAATAAAGAGGAACGCTTCGGGCATTGGCTGGACAGCGCAGTTATAATCAAGGGTAAAGCGGTAAAAAGCTTTCTGGCAATGTTTTGTGCTATGTGGGAATTTACTACGGGCAAAAGAATTAAATTTACCGATTATGCGGCGGATTATTCGGTTGCGGTTGACGGTTTTGTAATTCCTTATGCCGATGACCCACTTAATGACCGTAACCCTGCTGAGGGACTGTATATACAAATTCTTAATACGGCGCAAAAATACGTCTATATAGTAACACCGTATCTTATAATAGATAATACTATGAAAAGCGCTATAATGATGGCGGCAAAGGCGGGTATAGATATAAGGATTCTGACTCCGCATATTCCCGATAAATGGTACGTTCATCCCGTTACCCAGTATAACTATTTAGAGCTTTTGGAGGCAGGAGTGCGTATTTTTGAATACACTCCCGGATTTGTTCATTCAAAGCTGTTTGTATCCGACGATAAAATTGCAACGGTAGGAACGGTCAATATGGATTACAGAAGCTTTGTTTTTCACTTTGAATGTGGCGCCTGGATATGCGATAACAGTACTGTGCTTGACATAAGAAATCAGTTCCGTGATATAACAAGGGAATGTAGGGAAGTACGTATTGAGGACTGGCATAGACGCACCATTTTGCAAAAAATAAAGCAATGGATTTTGCATATATTTGCACCGTTTATGTGATAATGGTTATAGTATGTCGAAATAGTGCAATTCTTCACTATTTCGACACCAAATCTATGATTTGGAAACAACTTTTCAAAGAAAATTTGACTATACCCATTTCAATGATTGTAATGAGCAATTTGATTATAAAAAATCAAATTGCTCAAAGCCGATAAAATCGGATTATTGAAACGCTGAAATGCGTTTCAATATTCTATAATCATTATTAAAACAGTATGGCTTATATTTGATTGTTTTTTATATGGTCGAAGTTGCTTTTTTATTGTTTGTTGATTAAGAATATGATAAAATAATATAAAACATATCAAAACCGCAAGGAGATGGAAATTGCGATGCGTAAAGAAATTTTGCTTAATGACAACTGGCTGTTCCATAAGGGAGACATAAAGGTTAATCGGCCGATTAACAAAGGTCCTGTTTATTCTCAGAGCAAGACCGAAAGAAAGGGTATAGGTCCTGCGTCTTATAAGTATTTTGACAGACCCGACCCTTACGGTGCAGAAGGGGAATATAAGGACGATGTATGGACTTCGGTACAAATACCCCATGATTTTGTAATAGACCAGGACATAAAGCCTGACGAAAACAATGCAATGGGATTCCTGCACTATGATAACGCTTGGTACAGAAAGCATTTCAAGTTGCCCGAAGGTAGTGAGAATAAGCGCATAACCCTGCGTTTTGACGGTATTGCAGGTATATCGACGGTTTATCTGAATGGTTGTCTTATGTATCACAATTTTTCATCATACAATGCATTTGAAATTGATATAAGCGATAACGTTTATTATGACAAGGACAATGTAATTGCAGTTTATGTCAATACCTGTGAATTTGAGGGTTGGTGGTATCAAGGCGGCGGAATTTACCGTGATGTGTACCTGACGGTTACAGAACCCGTAGCTATTGACCTTTGGGGTGTTTATTGCCCTTATAAAAAATTAAATGATACCGATTGGCAGATTGAAATTGAAACAACCGTAGTTAACGCAGGTTATGATGATGCTTTGGTTACAGCCGAAAGCAGCATTTATTCTTCGAGTGGTGAATGTGTAGCCACAGCTTGGGCAGACGGCAGTATTATACAGAGGGAAAAGGGTGTAATAAAATATTCTGCTGTTGTAAAAAATCCTCTGCTTTGGGATTGTGATAATCCTAATCTTTACGTTGTGAAAACCGTTTTGAAAATGAACGGTGAAGAAATAGACCAAAACACTACCCGAATAGGCTTCAGAACAATAGAAATTTCGGTAGAAAACGGACTGCTGTTAAATGGCAAAAAGACCTTTATAAACGGCGTATGTGCGCATCAGGATTTTGGACTTACGGGACTTGCAGTATCGGAAAACGTTGCAAAATATAAGGTAGGTCTTATGAAAGAAATGGGAGCCAACGGTTACAGAACCAGCCATTATCAGCAGACGGCAGCTTATATGGACGCTTTCGATGAAATGGGCTTTCTTGTAATGGACGAGGCACGTTGGTTTGAATCTACTAAGGAATCGTTAGAGCAGATTGAATCATTAGTAAAGCGTGACCGCAACCGCCCGAGTGTTATTTTCTGGTCTACCAGTAATGAGGAACCTACGCATATAACCGATGTCGGTAAAAGACTTCACAGAGCAATTGCGGCTCATATAAGAAAGTTTGATAAAACACGTCCGATAACTGCCGCACAGTCGGTTAATCCCGAAAAATCGACCATTTATGAGTACTCCGAAATAGTCGGAATAAACTATAACTTGAATATTTATGATACTGTACACGAAATGTGCCCCGATAAGCCGCTTTTCGCTTCGGAATGTTGCGCTACGGGTACTACCAGAGATTGGAATTTTGATTCGGATTTGTGCGGTAGAATAAGAGATAAGGATGTAGATACCAACGATTGGTTTTTAGGCAGGGAAAAGACCTATAAATTCCTGCGTGAACGTCCATTTGTGTTTGGTTGCTACCAATGGGCAGCGGTAGAGCATAGGGGAGAGGCAACCTGGCCCCGTGTATGCTCGGTATCGGGTGCGCTTGATTTGTTTTTGCAGAAAAAAGGCGCATTCTATCAGAATAAATCACATTGGACCGAAGAACCGATGGTACATATTGTTCCGCATTGGAATTTCGGTGGTATGGAAGGTGAGGAAGTTCTTGTTACGGTATATACCAACTGTGACGAGCTGGAGCTTTTCCTGAATGGAGAGAGCAAAGGCAAAAAGCAGATTGAAAAATACGGTCACGGTGAATGGAATGTGGTTTATGCACCGGGCACACTTGAGGTTAAGGGCTACCGAAACGGCAAGAGAGTAGCAGAAGACACAAGAATAACGACGGGAAAAGCAAAAACTTTGAGGATTACAAAGGATAACGATTTTGAGGCAAACGGCAGAGATATTGCACTTTTTACCTGCGAATGTCTTGACGAAAACGGCAAAGCTGTTCCCAAGTCGGATCG
>JAZQHX010000235.1:0-2990 GCA_045540835.1 Acutalibacteraceae bacterium
AATTTTTATATAAAAAATCTTCGTTTTCCGGATGAAAAACGAAGCTAGATCCTTTTAATATTAAATTGTATATATTCTTGGGCTTATTTATCTTAACATATATAAAATGTCACTTCAATGGCTCATAGTTCATTATTTTAATGACATTTTAGTGCCTTTTTAATTTCACAAAGAGTATCAGCATAAGAAACAAAAGAAAGAGTTAGTCAAGCTTTGACTTTAAGATATTTTTTATATTATGAAAATTGCAACTTGACAAAATATCATTTTTTGATACAATGTATTCAGAGGTGATAATGTTGAAGGCTGTTTTTATAGATAGAGACGGTACTATGGGCGGGGATTACTATGTTGAATTTCCGCAGGATTATTATCCTTATGAGGGTACGGCTGAAGCCTTCAAAATGCTCAAAGGAAACGGCTTTTCACCTATGATTTTTACAAATCAGTCCTGCATAGCACGAAAAAAGGACGGCGGCTATGATTTTGCTGCAGAATTCCGTGAAATCGGCGCAGATGACTGGTTTATATGTCCTCACGATAATGACGATAACTGTAACTGCCGCAAGCCCAAAACGGGACTTTTGGAGCAGGCAAAGAAAAAATATAATCTTAAAATGAATGAGTGTTATGTTATAGGCGACCGCTGGAGTGATATGGCGGCAGGCGGCAAAATGGGCTGTAAGCTGATACTTGTTATGACCGGCAGAGGTGCAGAGTCGGTAGGCTGTGACCGTGACAAATGGGGAGAATATACGCCTGTTTTTATAGCCGATAATTTTTACGAGGCGGCAAAATGGCTTTGCGAGGAAAATAAATGAAGGTAAATACACAACTGCGGCAGGAGAGTATAAAAAGAGTTCTTTCTGAAATAAGGCAGAACGGTCCTATATCCAAAAGAGAATTACAGAAAATTACCGGATTTAGTTGGGGAAATATTTCATCTATAACTGCGCTGCTAAATAATGAAAAATATATAATGACTTCCGGTAAGCAGGAAACCTATGTAGGCAGAAAGCCGGAAGAGCTGGATATAAATATAAACGACAATTACATTATAGGAATAGATTTTAACTCGCAGGGTATACTTGCGGTTCTTTGCGACCTTAAAGGCAGAGAAATAGCAAAATATGAGACACGTTTTAAAGAAAAAAATAAGGATTATGCGCTATGCGAGCTTAATGCTTTAATAGGAAAAATAATTAAAGAAAACGAATTTAAGAATATAGCATATATTGCAGTTGCAATGCAGGGTAAAGTGGATACCGAAAACGGCATATCGGTTAGGATTTCGGCAATAAAGGGCTGGGAAAATGTTCACGTTTGTGAAGAATTGAAAAGCCGTTTCGGAATTGATACGGTTATGCTTCACGACCCTGACTGTCTGCTTTATACCGAAAAATATTTTGGCAGACTTAAAGGCAGTACAATTGAAAATGCGGTTTTGTTACGTATAGACCACGGTATCGGTATTGCTACAATGCTTAATGGTAAAATGTATATGGGAATCAAGGGTAAAACCTGCGAAATAGGTACAAATTTTGTCCCTGTTAAAGATACCGATAAATGGGATTTACTTAAAAATATTATTCGTGAAGATGCAGTTGTAAAGGAATACGCAGATTTAAATAAAAGCTGTGATGATATAGCCCGTTTAGCACGAAATGGTGACAGTAAAGCGGCAGAAGTGTTCAATAAAATTGGTTATTCCTTAGGTTTTGCGCTTAATAACGCAATAAGCCTTTTGAATCCCGAAACCGTGATACTTTTCGGTGATTTTATAAAGTATTCGGATTTATTCTTAAATGAAGCCGAAAGGGTACTTGAAAAGGCTTCATCCGAAATTTTGTTTGATATGGTTTTATCCGAGCTTAATAACGATTCTGCGGCGGTGGGAGCGGCACTTTTTGCGGCCGACAGATTGATTGAAAAATTGAATTTCACAGACTAAAAAGATTGCTTTTTTGAGAATAAAAGGTATCTTGTTTTATTTTGTATATAATTATATCAAAAAATGATATAATATGATATAATAATTTTCTTCAAGGAGGAATTTTAATGGTAAAATTAAAAATTGGATTAGTGGGAACAAGTCAGTTAAGCTTTCCCGGCAACAAGGAGGCGGCTTTTGCGGCTTGCGCTGACGCTATGAAAAAGCACGCTGAGACTATGGGTTTCCAGCTTGTAGTTTACCCCGAAACGGTAATCGTAAGGGAAGACGCAATAAAGGCTGTAAAGGCTATGGAGGAAGAAAAAATTGACTTTTTGATGGTACAGCATACATCTTACTCCGCAGGTCAGTTAGCACCCGTACTCGCAAAAATTCAGAATGCAAATGTTGGTTTCTGGGCTATTCCTGAGGGCGAGGCAATAGAGGGTGCAGTTCCTTTTAACTCACTTTGCAGTATAAATATGCACATGGGAATAGTTGCTCATTATCTTAAAGATTATAAAATTAAGGTTAAGTGGTTTTACGGTTACGGCGAGGATGCCGAATTTACAAGACGTTTGCAGATTACCGTTCGTGCACTTACTGCGATTAAAAATCTGAAACAATCCAGAATCGGTCTTGTAGGCGGCGTTGCCCCCGGATTTAACGACCTTTATGATGATGAACGCAATCTTAATAAACGCTTTGAGGGAATTTACTTTAACCGCTTGCACGAATATTCCGAGCTTAAAGATAAGGCTGTTTCTTATTCTATGGACGAAATCAAGCCGATTATGGATAATATGGTTGCCTGCTCCTGTGGATATGCAGACGAAGCGGCTAAGAAAACCCTCGAAGTCAGCGCACGTTTTTATAAGGCTTATAAAGAGTTTATTGCCGAGAATAACTATGACGCATTGGCTGTATCCTGCTGGCCTAAATTCCAGGACGATTTTAAATATTCGATTTGTTCTGTACTCGGTCAGTTAAATGACGAGGGAACTGTAATGGCTTGTGAGGGTGACGTGCTGAGTGCTGTAAGTATGTTAGCGCTTAAATA
>JAZQHX010000236.1:0-5814 GCA_045540835.1 Acutalibacteraceae bacterium
AAAGACTTATCGAATGCAACAATTACGGTCAATAGTTGTATGTTTACGGGAAAACCTCTTAAGCCGAGAGTAACAGTTAATTTGCACGATATCGAACTTGTTGAAAGCAAAGATTTTGAGGTATCATATTATAACAATACTTCTGTGGGTGACAATACTGCTGGTGTTATAATTACGGGCAAAGGGAATTATCGTGGCTATGCGGAAAAAAAGTTTTCAATAACAGAATTTAAGCCTAGTATTACAAATGATACAGTAAAAAATTACAATAAATCATCCGTGAAAATTACGGGAGGTTATTTGGAATTACCCGAATGTTTAAAATCTTATGAACTCACCGCAAGTGATGGGAATGTAGTGGAGTCAAAAAGTTACAATGCACCAGGAGCTAGTTTCCCCAAAATATATTTTCCAAAAACAGGCACATATTATGTAACATATTATACACAAGGATATAGTTATGTTGCGCAAACTGGTGGTGCTGGGCTTAGATATTATTGGACTGGATATCCGACAGAAAGAACTACAACAGTCTATTATACCTCTGCTTCTTCTACACCATCAACGATATCACCAACTCAATTAACACCAAATTTTGAATCAATTGATTATAAAACACTGTTATTAAGCGTATCTGATAAAAATTCTAATGCAAAATTGGATGGGATTACTTGGGTTTCATCTAATACGAATGTTGCGGCAATAAACGCAAATGGTGTATTAGATTTAAAAATTGCAGGGAAAACCGTTATTACTGCAAAAGTTGATAGCGAAGAAGCGAAATTTGATTTGAATATTGAGCCACTTAATATTTCAAGTAAGGGTAAAATACTGTCGTATATATTGGTGAACAACGCTTGCACAGTAGAATATGATGGATGCATTTTAAGAGAAAATATCGATTATATAAAATCTTTTGAAACGAAAGGGAATGCAAAAATTTTAACAGTTAAAGGTATAAATTTATTTGATGGAGAATTAAAGGCAATCTATTATTCTGAGACTGATAATAAATATTGTGCCGACAGCATAAGTCTTTCCGCACCGCCTACAAAAATCGAATATAAGGCCAATAAGGAGAAAATAGACTTAACTGGAGCATATATTAAGGTTTATTTAAACGGAAGTGAAACTAATATACCAATCACTCCAGATATGATTAGTGGTTTCGATAATACTAAGATTGGAGAACAACAAATTACTGTTACGGCATATTCTGCGAAAACAAGTTTTAAAATCTATGTTTCATGCGCAAGTCATACTTATGGTAACTATACCAACGCAAACACAACAAATCATACCCGTATCTGTTCTGCTTGCGGCAATATTGAAACCAAAGCGCATACTTGGAATAGTGGCAGTGTAACAAAAACTGCTAACTGCAAAGAAGCAGGAACTAAAACCTATACGTGCTCCGTTTGTAAAGGTTCAAAGACCGAAACTATTGCAAAGCTAACTCATCATACTTACAGCAGCAATTGCGATAAGTCTTGTAATGTGTGCGGTAAAACCCGCACAGTTGGTGCGCATAAATATTCTAATAACTGTGATACAAGTTGTAACATATGTAAGGCAACACGAACCATTACCCACGTTTATAAAACAACTACCATAAAATCAACGCTTACTAAGAACGGTAGCATTGTTAAGAAGTGTAGGGTGTGTGGAAAGGTATCAAGCTCAACTACTATTAAGTATGCTAAGACATTCACCTTATCTACCACATCTTATACCTATAACGGAAAGGTTAAAACACCAAGCGTAACAGTTAAAGATAGTTCGGGTAAAACCTTAAAGAAAAACACCGATTATACAGTAACCTATGCAAGCGGCAGAAAGAATGTAGGCACCTATAAGGTTACAATAAAGATGAAGGGTAACTATAGTGGAACCAAAACCCTCACCTTTAAAATTATTCCGCCAAAAACAAGTGTAATAAAGCTTACACCGACAAAGACTACAATGAAGGTGTATGTATCTCGAAAAACTGCCGCACAGGCAACAGGCTATCAGATACAGTATGCAACCAATAAAAACTTTAAAGGCGCAAAAACCAAGTGGATAATAAAAAATACCACAGGCAGTGTAACTCTAACAGGACTAAAGAGAAAAACAACCCAGTTTGTTCGAGTTCGCACCTACAAAAAGGTGGGTAAAACAACCTACTATTCGGGTTGGTCGACTATTAGTTACAAGAAAACAAAATCATAACCACCGGTAAACCGGTGGTATGCACCACCCCTATAAGGGGTGACTACTGGCTTAGCCCCTAAAAGGGGCACTGAAAGTTTAGCAACGCATTACAATCTCGGGCAGCCGCTCACGTGCGGCTGTCTTTTTTTGCCTTTTACTTCTTGTTACCCGTGAACGGGTCAATGAATTCTTTTATACTAATTTGTTCTGCTGCGTAATCTTCTTCTAACTGATTCCTTATGTATTCTGCTATAACCTTTTTGTTTCGACCGACCGTATCCACATAATAGCCTCGGCACCAGAAACTTCTGGTGCCGTACTTGTACTTTAAATTTGCGTGTCGGTCGAAAATCATCAGCGAACTTTTACCCTTGAGATATCCCATAAATTGTGCTATACTTATGTGCGGTGGGATACTTACAAGCATATGTATGTGGTCGGGGCACGCTTCTGCCTCTATTATTTCTACTCCCTTTTGAACACATAATTTCCTCAAAATTTCGCCTATGTCTTTTTTGATTTTTCCATATATTTCTTTTCGTCTGTATTTTGGTGCGAAAACTATATGGTACTGACATCTGTATTTTGAGTGTGAACTGCTTTTTATCTCATTATTTCCATTCATTTGAAAAACCTCCTGTATTTTTGTAATGCGGTTGCCAAACCATTACTATTATACAAGAGGTTCTTCTTTTATCTATAGTTTTTTGGGCTTAGCTACGCCTCGCCCGTTTTATTGTAGCTTCGCTCTTTTTTCTTCCCCCAGTAGAACCGGGGGTTTATTTCCACACCTAAAGGCACCAATAAAAATAACGAGTGATTATACAGAATCGCTCGTTATTTTTATAATTATTTAAAATCATTGTGTAACAACTTTTTAAAAATAGGGTAGAGGGCTTTCTGGAATTCATAGAAGCCTAAATCGTTCGGGTGGGTACGGTCAACGGTGCAGGAATCAAAATTATCATAACTAAAAATTGAGGCTCCGTCAACAAAATAAACGTTATTATCACCGTTATTCATTGCCTTAACATACGATTCCATAATAACCTTACGGCGCTCTGAATCGGCTACACGTGGCGAAGCATCTGAAAAGGGTATAAAGTTGATATTTGGTTTGGAAATCATTATGTATGGAATGTCGGAGTGCTTTTTACGGATAGTTTCATAAAGCTTATAATGCGTTTTCTCCAAGTGTTCAACGTTTGGTGCATTATGGTCATAGTCGCTGATAAACATTGACATATTCAAACCTGCCATATACTCTGCAATTGCATCTTCAGCTCTTGCAGAACCCGAAAACCCAAGATTTATATAATCAAAATCAAGCTTTTGTGAAAGTAGATTCTGATAGCAGTTACCGGGTCTCGAAGCGCATCCGCCCTGAGTTATTGATGAGCCGTAAAAAACAATCGGGTTTTGAAATTTATACTCGGCAGAAGCTTCAAATTTAGCCTCTGCGTAAAGTCCGATATACAGTTTGTCAACGTGGTTATAAAGTGGAAAATTGATTATATAATCACTCATACCACAGCATACATCTACAACAGATTCATACCCGTTTCTGGAATCGGCAGGTGGAATAAATGTAGCAACATACTGTTGAGCACCTTCATGGTAGCGGTATAAATCAAAGCCACTCGTTCCGGTAAGCGGCATATGAGAAAAGAGTGAAATACCGTGGTATACTGCCTTTATGGCAATAAAAGGTGAGTCGGTACGAAAACGCACACGTATTCCTGCAGTGTGGAAATTTAGTCCACTAACACCGTCATTAGTGTTTTTTGCAACCTCGTCGGGTATACGCATATATGGATTAGTGCTGTATGCTCCGTATATTTTGAAGGGTGATTCACTCGCATCAAACCATACAAGGCCATCCTTTTTAATACTGCTTTCAACCTTTAGGTTTTTATCAATTTTTGAAATATCCATAACAAAACTCTCCCTTAATCAGCCGAATACATTTTATATAATTCGCTGTAAATTCCGTTTTTCTCCAAAAGTTCTTTATGTGTACCCGATTCCTCAATTCCATTATCGGTAAGTACAAGTATTCTGTCTGCATTTTTAATTGTTGTAAGCCTGTGAGCTATTGTAAAGGTTGTCCTGCCTTTTGCTAAGCGTTCAAGTGACTTTTGAACCAGTCGTTCGCTTTCGTTATCGAGTGCGCTTGTAGCTTCGTCAAGAATTAAAATAGGCGGATTTTTAAGGAACACACGTGCAATAGAGATTCTTTGCTTTTGTCCGCCAGATAGTTTAACACCACGTTCACCTACATAAGAATCATATCCGTCAGGTAAAGCGCTGATAAATTCATCTGCACCCGCTAATTTTGCGGCGGTGATGATTTCTTCATCGGTTGCATCTTCTTTACCGTATGTAATATTTTCCTTAATACTTCCCGAAAAAAGATATACGTCCTGCGCCACAGTTCCTATATTTTCTCTCAAAGACTGCATAGTAACGTCTTTAATGTTTTTGCCGTCAATCAGTATATTACCGCTGGTAATATCATAAAAGCGGGGGATAAGTGAACAAAGTGTCGTTTTACCGCCGCCCGAAGGACCTACAAGTGCTATATTTTCACCCGGTTTTACTGTTAAAGAAAGGTGCGAGAGTACATTTCTTTCGTCACCGTTATAGTGAAATGATACATTGTCAAAAACAATTTCGCCTTTAATGTTGTTAAGTGTTTTAGCATCAGGTTTATCTGTGATTTCGGGGTCAATTTCCATTATTTCGCTGAAACGTTCAATTCCCGTCATACCACGTTGGAATTGTTCGGAAAACTCAACAATTCTTCTGACAGATGTCATAAGTGTAGAAACAAATAGTAAATATGCAACATAGTCGCCAGCAGTAATGCTACCGTCTTTCAAGAAAAAAGCACCTACAGCTACAACTAAGATATACATTATACCGTCAAACAATCTTGTGCAGGATTGAAAAGAACCCATATAGGTATAAACCTTGGATTTAATATTTAAAAACTTCTTGTTTCCCTTATCAAATTTTTCCTGCTCATAATTTTCTCTTGCAAAGGACTTTACAACGTGAATACCTAAAAGGCTGTCTTCAATTTGGGAATTAAGCTCACCGATTTGCTTTCTTGATTCCCTGAAACCGGATTTCATTCTGCGCTGGAAAAATGCAAGGATTACAACCATTGGTGGTAATGCGGCAAACATTATTATTGTAAGCGGAAGATTTATTGTTGAGAGTATTATAAATGAACAGATGATTTTTATTCCTGCAATAAAAAATTCTTCGGGGCAGTGGTGAGCAAATTCGGTAACATCAAACAAATCACTTGTTATTCTTGACATAAGTGTACCGACCTTTGCATCGTCATAGTACGAAAAGGAAAGCTTTTGCAGGTGGGCAAAAAAATCGTGCCGCATATCGGTTTCAATTTTAGTACCCATTATATGCCCTACCGATGCCATATAGTAATTCGCCAAGGTATCAATTATTCTGAGCACTATGTAAAGCAAGGTGCAGCGCAGAATAAATTTTGTTGTAAGCAGAGCTATATCTGTAGTTGCAAGGTCGGTAATCTGCCGCGCAATCATAGGTAAAACAAGCTCGCAAACGGTAGTCAGTGCCGCACAAAAAAGG
>JAZQHX010000237.1:0-4937 GCA_045540835.1 Acutalibacteraceae bacterium
AAAAAAAGTTTGTTTTTATATAATTTATCTTTGTATTTAGTCTGTTCAAGTGGGTATTTTTGATGTATAATAAAGTTGTATAATTGTAAATCGTGACTTTTTGGTACATTAAGGAAAAGATATATTGGTGAAAGGGGGAACCTTTTGTGCTTTTTTCGGTAGGCTATCAATTGCGTGAAGATGATTTGTTTTTAGATGCAGTTTTGAAAAATAAGGAAAGTATAAGCGAGCTTTATTTTGCTTGGGACGATTTCCCGAACGGCAGAAGTACCATAACCGGTAGCGAGCTTTATAAATATGATGCCATAGATAAATTAAGGGCGGATTTCCTTAAAATAAAGGAGACCGACATTAAGTTTAATTTACTACTTAATGCCAACTGCTACGGGGCCTATGCGCAGTCACGGCAATTCTTTTTAAAGGTGGGGGATACGGTAGATTACCTCATAGACAAATACGGGCTGTCTGCTGTTACTACTACTTCACCCTTGATTGCTAAATTCTTAAAGCAAAACTTTCCCGAGATTGATGTGAGAGCGTCGGTCAATATGGGGATTGAGAGTGTGGACGGGTTTGACTACATTTCCGACCGATTTGACAGCTTTTATTTAAAGCGTGAATATAACCGTGATATGAAAAGGTTAAAAGCGGCGAGGGAATGGTGCGACAAAAACGGCAAAAAGCTTTACGGACTCGCTAACAGCGGTTGTCTTAACTTCTGCTCGGCGCACACCTTTCACGATAACCTTGTTGCCCACGAAAACGAGGTTGCGGCAATGGATAACGCATACGATTTTGAGGGACAATGCTTTACATATTTATCGAGAGAAGATAAAAGAAAAGAGTTTTTGCGTGTTACCAACTTTATTCGCCCCGAGGACGTTAAGCTGTACGAGGGATTGTTTGACGGTATGAAGTTAGCAACCAGGGTTAACAGTAATCCTGCAAAAATTATAAACAGCTATGTAAAGGGTAGTTATTCGGGCGCTGTGACCGAGCTTTTAGAGCCTAATCACAGCAAGCTGTTTTATCCGTTTGTAATAGAGAATAAAAAAATTCCCGAAGATTTTGCAGTAAGAGTGGCTGACTGCGACAAGCAGTGTGACACCTGCGGATATTGTATCAAAGCATTTGATAAAGCAATTACGTCATTAGATGAAATAATAACTTCAGAATAGGAGAAAAGATTTATGTTAAGCAGTAAACTTATTAAAGAAGCCGCTCTTGCGGCAGGCGCCGATATGTGCGGTATAGCGCCCATTACCAGAATGAAGGGTGCGCCGGACGAAATGAACCCGATGTTTTTATTCCCCGAAGCCAAGTCAATGATAGGCTTTGTTTTCCGTATTCCACGTGGTGTTCAAAGGGGAATTGAGGAGGGAACACAGTTTTTCCAGTACCCCTCAATGGCTTACGGCGGAATAAACGAAATTTTTGCCCCTGCTACACTTTATAGTGTTGGTAAGGTGATTGAAGATAACGGATACGAGGCTTTTGTATACCGCAATACGGGGGCACGTGGTTGCGTTTCTGATATGGACGGAAGTGAAGGCAATACCCTTTCTCCCGAGGAACAGATTGAGGTTAACGAAAATGCAAAGACCTCTACCGCTCACCACAGAAGTGTGCAGTTTACAAGGGCAACCCGTGACGATAACGTACCGCCCGATATTCAGTTCCAGTTCCGTTTGGCGGCGGTTGCCTGCGGACTCGGAGAAATCGGCTGGAGCAAGATGCTTCTTACTAAAGACTTCGGTCCTTTGCAGAGAGTGGCATTCATATTCACCGATGCTGAGTTTGACGAGTATGACGAGATGTATTCGGGTGAGCCGCTTTGCCGTAAGTGTGGCGCTTGTGTGAGAGAATGTCCCGGCGGATGTATTCCTGCAATAAATTCGGGCAAGACCATTACAGTAGATATTGAGGGTAAAATTTCCGAGTGGGGCGATATTGATATGTGGCGTTGCTATGCCTTTTATACCCACGCAGGACGTTATTATAACCCCTTTGTTCCCAAGGAAGTGTGGGACAAGAACGAAAACGGTGCGCTTGACCTTATGGAGGGTGTTACCGACGTTGCCGACGAGCAGGAAATTATGAAGGTGTATACCGCTTTGCAGAAGTATTTTCCAAGCTGGGTAGGCTATAATATGGCGAAATGCGGCGGCTGTATCAGAGCTTGTGTTTCGATGCTTGAAAAGAAGGGCGGTTGTATGGAGGATAGATTCAAAGAACCTCTGCGTACACGCAAAAAAGCTTGGAGACTTGACAGATAATGGAAAAGTATACATATAACGGTGAGGATTTCAAGGCTGTACTTACTACCGACAAATGGAAAATAGGATTGCTTAAATATTCCGAAAGATTCTCTTGTCTTTGTGTATGGGAGCGGCATTTAGAAACCGATGAGGTATTTGTGCTGTTACACGGAAATGCGGCTTTATATATAAAGAAGCCTGACGGAATAATTGAGAAAACCGTAATGGAAAACGGTGTGGTTTACAACGTGCCCAAAAAAGAATGGCACCATATAGTTGTAAGCGAGGACGCTACGGTTATGGTGGTTGAAAACAGCGATACTTCTAAAGAAAATACGGAAAAGGTGACGATATGATTACTGCTGAAATGATAAAAGAAAAAGCCAAAGAGCTTGGCGCCGCTGTGTGCGGAATAGGTAGACTTGACATATTTGAGGGTGAAGACATACATAAGGACCCTAAAATGATACTTCCGAATGCAAAATGCATTATAGGCTTCGGATTCCCCGTGCCTAAAGGTCTGTATCTTACAATGGATATTAAAAGCCAGTTTTACTCCTATACTACCTTGGGTGTAAAGTACATAGACGAGGAAATGGCGGAAATTTTCCTGCTTAAAATAGGCGGAATGATTGAGAATGAGGGATATGACGCTTGTTTGCAGAAATCAGTTCCCAACTTAAAACCTAAGGGTGACAAGACCACTAACCCCGAGGTTATGGATACCTACGAGCTTATCCACGCAGTACCCGTAGACCCCGGCAAGCCCGAGCCCGACGTTATAATTGACTTCGGAAAAGCGGCAAAGGCCTGCGGTATTGGTGAGGCGGGACTTTCGGGCAAGATTATAAATAAGGAGTACGGTCCGTTTATGCGTTACTGCTTTATTATTACCGATGCTCCGCTTGAGTGTGACAGCGAGCTTAAAGAATCGGTTTGTGACAACTGTGGTGAATGTATGAAAGCCTGCCCTGGTAACGCTATAAGTGAAAACGGTCTTGATACCTGGCAATGTGCCGTTTACTACAAGGGTGCGCACAAGTCTAACCCCTTTATTACAGATGATTTCTTAAAGGGTCACCCCGAAAGAGAAGCAATATTAAACGGTGAAAAGCGTTTTGACAGCGAATCTGCGAGAGAAATTTATAAACACATCAACTTTATGCCTAACACCCAGTGGGGATATGCACCCTGTCTTTGCGGCAAAAAGTGCGATGTTGCCTGCTACCGTCATTTGAAGGGAGAGTTAAAGTAAATGAAACAGGAAATTATAAAGCTTGCAAAGGAAAACCTTGCCGATATAGTCGGCTTTGCTTCCCGTGATGCCTTTGAAAAGGACGACCCTATATTTAAAATTTTCCCCGAAACCCAAACGGTAATTGCGCTGGCTTTCAGGGTTTTACGTGGTATTTACAGAGGTACTGAAGAGGGTACAACCTATTATCAGTATACCACTATGGCAGTAGAGAATATGGAAGAAACCATTATGCCTATGGCATCTATTAAGGTAGCAAACCTTATTGAAAGCAAGGGCTTTTTGGCTGTTCCTCAGCGCCGGCATCAGCAGTTAATGAGCGAGACCGACAGCACCAACCCTGAGGTAGCTTATGATGCGATTTACAGAGGGCTTACGGCTGAAAACCAGATGGATTTTGTATCGGCGGCGGTTAAGTGCGGTATTGGCGAAAAGGGACTTTCGGGCGCTGTTTTAACCGACGATTTCGGTCCTATGGTACGTTATTGCTTTATTCTTACCGATGCGGTAATTGAGCCCGATGAAATTAAAGAGCCTCATCTTTGCGATAACTGCGGCAAGTGCGTAAAGGCTTGCCCCGGTAAGGCTATAAGTGAGGACGGAAAATTAGACCCGTGGCAATGTGCGGTATATTATAACGGTGCTAACGGCACTAAAAACCCTTTTATGCCCTATGATGCATTGCCCGATTTTGAAAACCGCCTTGAAATTATTGCAGGTGAAGCAAAGGTTACACCCCAGACGGCTAAAAAGATAATGGATAACCTTTATTTCTATCCTCCTGCACAGCACGCATACCAGTGCTCAATCTGCGGCAGAGCCTGCGATACGGCTTGCTATATGCATCTTGAAGAAAAGGACGTTTTAAATAAGAAATTCAACCGTCCTTTCAGAACAAGAGAGGAATGGAAATTCCCGATAGAGGATTTTAAATAAAAAAAGAAGGGAGCGAAAGCAAAATGCACCTTTTTAAAAGCGCAGGCAGGACAACCAAAAGGTTGACAGCTCTGCTTTTGGCATTTTCCATTGTTGGGGCAGCCACATTCGTTTCAGCCGCAAAAATTATGCTGGCTGATAACAGTACTGTCCCTGAAAACAACGCAACCCCTAAATATTATAATGCATTAGAGAATTTTTCATCTACCGATAATTACGAAGGCTCGGGCAATATATTCGGTTATCAGTTTAAGAGCGATAAAAATTATGACGAATGGCAGTATCTTGATCATTGCCGTAACAGCGATTATTGGTACAATCCCGATCGCTTAAAGAGGGAACATTTCCCCTCACTTGCCGATGAACAGTGGAATACACTTCGTGGTGACAATAATCATTATCCGGCTACATGGATGCTGGCAATTTCGTCTAACCGATATATGCATTTACGCAATTACAAAAACTGTATGGCAAATCTGCCTACCGTC
>JAZQHX010000238.1:0-1543 GCA_045540835.1 Acutalibacteraceae bacterium
TATTAAGCTTTACGGATTTTAATATGGTGCAAATGCCTAATATGGTAGGCTTTGATAATTATATGCGCTTGCTTTTCAGCGATAAGATTTTTATTATTTCGCTTAAAAATACCCTTATACTCGCACTTATAACCGGACCTATAGGATACATACTGAGCTTTGTTTTAGCATGGCTTATAAACAGCTTTGACAGAAGACTTCGCAGTATTTTTACCTTTTTCATT
This sequence comes from Acutalibacteraceae bacterium, assembly GCA_045540835.1. Taxonomy (GTDB): domain Bacteria; phylum Bacillota; class Clostridia; order Oscillospirales; family Acutalibacteraceae; genus UBA737. The sequence goes on from JAZQHX010000238.1 coordinate 225, forward strand.
TATTCTCCCACATTGGCAGGAAATGTATATTTTATGTGGACCTATATATTTTCGTCAGACCGCAGAGGTCTTTTGAATAATTTACTCTTGCAGATGAAGTTGATAAAAGAACCGGTGTATTGGCTTACAGATACAAATTATAATTTTACGATTGTTATTATTGTTGTTCTGTGGATGAGCTTCGGAACGGGATTTCTTTCCTTCATTTCAGGTTTGCAGACTTTGGATCCGGTATATTATGAAGCGACATCAATAGACGGACTGAAAAACCGTTGGCAGGAGCTTTATTATGTAACCTTCCCGCAAATGGGACCTCAGCTACTTTTTGGCGCTGTTATGACAATATCTTCTTCTTTTGCTATTGGTGCACAATGTGCGGCGTTAACGGGAAATCCGAGTACGGACTATTCAACGCATACAATTTTGTTACATATGCAGGATTATGCAAATACCAGATTTGAATTAGGATATGCATCAGCAATTGCGGTTGTGTTGTTTGTGATTATGTTATTGAGTTGGCTGCTTATACAAAAGGTTTTGAAGCAGTTTAATGATTAGGGTGACAAGAATGAGTAACAAAACAATAAGTGTTCAATCTCATAAAATCAAAGCCAAAGGCGTGCGGCGGCTTGATTATCGTTCAGTCGGGGGAAATATAGGTATTTTTATCTTCCTGGCATTAGTATCAGCCTTTATGATTTTGCCCATGCTTTATGCGGTTTTGCAATCCTTAAAGCCATTGGACGAGATATTCGCATATCCCCCTCGTTTTTTTGTGCGGAATCCTACTTTAAACAATTATTCACAGCTTTTTAAGCTTGCAAACAGTCTTTGGGTTCCTTTTTCAAGATATTTGTTTAACAGTTTATATGTTTCGGTATTCAGCACTACTTTATATATTATCATTGCTGTAATGGCAGGCTATGCTCTGGCAAAAGGAAAATTCCCCGGTGTTAATCTCATTTCTAATCTGGTGGTATGGACAATGCTGTTCAGAAGCGAGGTTTTAGCAGTACCGCAATACCTGGTTGTTTCCACTACTAATATGGTGGATACACATTTTTCCATTATCTTGCCTGCTATGGCTGCCACAATGGGCGTATTTTTGATGAAGCAGTTTATGATTACCGCTATTCCCGACTCTATTTTAGAAGCGGCACGTATTGACGGTGCAGGTGAAATGAAAATTGTAAGAAGCATTGTTTTTCCGTGTGTAAAGCCCTGTATTCTTACACTCATAATTTTCACTTTCCAATCAATGTGGAATAATACCGGCGGAAATTATATTTACAGTGAAAGCCTGAAAATGCTTCCGAGTG
>JAZQHX010000239.1:0-2251 GCA_045540835.1 Acutalibacteraceae bacterium
ATGCTTTTTGGAGCTGTGATGTACTCCCTACCATCACCATTCCTGCCAAGGTTACTGAAATCGGTGATTATGCTTTCGGTGCTTGCCGTAAGCTAAAAACAATAAATGTTAATGCCAACAATACGGCATACAGTTCCGCAAGCGGCGTACTTTTCAACAAAAATAAGACCCTGCTTATTGCTTACCCTGCAGGTAAAACAGGTAGTTATACAATTCCTTCTACCGTTAATGAAATTGAAAACTCCGCTTTCCAGTACTCGTTACTTACAAGCATTACCATTCCTGCTAACGTAACAACTATCGACAGTTATGCTTTTGCTAACAGCGATAAGCTCACAACTATAAAATTCCACAGCGGACTTAATGAAATCCCCGACAATGTTTGTTTTAGTTGCGACAAGCTCACAAGCGTTACTATTCCTAACGGCATAAAGGCTATCGAACATCACGCTTTCCAGAGCTGTAAAGCATTAAAAACCATAACTATTCCTGCAAGTGTTGAACTGATTGGCGGCGAATATGGTTGTCCTCAATATGTATTTGACGGTGCAAAATCCCTCAAAACCATAAATGTTAATTCAGCTAACCAGTATTATTCTTCGGCAGACGGTGTGCTCTTCTCAAAGGATAAGAAAACTCTCTATGTATGTCCTGAAGCAAAAAGTGGTGCCTATACCGTACCCGGCAGTGTTACAACAATTTCCCGCTATGCTTTCTATACCTGTAAGCTTCTTACAAAGGTAACTTTACCTACTTCACTTGAAATAATCGATTCCTACGCTTTCTCATACTGTGATAAGCTTACAAGCCTTACACTTCCCAAAAATGTTTGCACTGTTGAATTATCTGCATTTGCTTATTCAAACAAATTAGCTAATATAAATGTAGCTTCAACTAATACCACCTATGCATCTATTAGCGGTGTTCTTTTCTCTAAAGATAAGAAGACATTATTGTTCTATCCCGTAGGTAAAACCGGTACTTATACCGTACCCAGCGGCGTTACGACTCTTGCCGAGAGATCCTTTTACTACAATTCCAATTTAACCAGAATCTATTTCCCGACAAGTATCACAACAATAGAAAACTTTGCTTTCGGTACGCCCGCTTACAAGGAAAAGCTTGTTCACTATTATTATAATGGCAAAAAATCAGCTTGGAAGAGCAAGGTTACCATTGAAACCGATTACTATGGTACTAACTACAACAAACGCCTTACCGCAGCTGCATTCCATGACAATACAATCAAATCGGTTACACCTAAATTAACTTCTGTAAGCAATATAAAAGCAGGCGTCAAATTTAACTGGAAAAAGGTTTCCGGTGCTGAGGGTTACGTAATCTACCGTAAGCTTGGTTCAGGCGCATGGAAAAAGCTCACAACTGTATATGGAGCCGGCAAGTATACTTATACCGATAAGACCGCTAAAAAGGGTAAGACCTACAGATATTCTGTTCAGGCTTTCCACGGTGCATATAAGAGTAAGTACAATACCACCGGTCTTAAAATTAAACGCAAATAGTATTAAAGGGTTGCTCGTTTTAAAGCGGGCAACCCTTACTGTTTTGTTGTAACACTTGCCAAAATCCGTTAAATATGGTAAAATCAAAAAAGCTCAGAATCTGGAGATGATACTATGGAAAATATTAAGAATAAAATCGGTTTCATTTGCGATATGGACGGTGTTATATATCACGGAAATAAAGTGCTTGACGGTGTGCACGAATTCATAAAGTGGATGACCGAAAACAATAAAAAATTTGTTTTCTTAACAAACAGTCCCGAAAAAACGCCTCATGAGCTTAGTATGAAGCTCGAAAGAATGGGGCTTAACGTTAGTGCAGACCATTTTTACACGAGCGCAATGGCAACGGCAGAATTCCTGCATAGCCAGAAGCCCGGCAGTACAGCTTACGTAATAGGCGAAGCGGCACTCACAAAGGCACTTTACGACCACCGCATTTATATGAATGACGTTAATCCCGATTATGTTGTTGTGGGAGAAACAAGAACCTACAGCTTTGAAAAGCTTGAAAAGGCAATTGAGCTTGTGCTAAAAGGTGCAAAGCTTATAGGAACAAATCCCGATATTACGGGTCCCACCGAAAAGGGTATAATGCCTGCTACCGGCTCACTTATAGCGCCTATTGAAATTGCAACCGGCAAAAAAGCATATTTTGTAGGAAAACCGAATCCTTTAATGCTTCGTCACGGACTTAACAAGCTTGCCTGCCACAAGTCGGATCGTAG
>JAZQHX010000240.1:0-6236 GCA_045540835.1 Acutalibacteraceae bacterium
GAGGCTTTAGCGGCAGTGTCGGCGGTAGCAAAGGTGGAAATGCTGACCTGTGCTAAGGGGCAGACGGTAGGCACGAGCTACGGTATATCGGGCGGTGAAGAGCAGTTTTATGAAGAGGCGGGCTGTCCCGAAGGTACGACCATAATTATAAGAGATATTTTTTATAACACACCTGCGAGAATGAAGTTTCTTAAAAAGGACGTGTCCGAGGCTAATGCCTGCGCCGCTGTGGTGGACAGAATAGCACTTTCTCACCCCGAAATATCCTTTAAGCTGATTCGTGACGGCAGGCAGACGCTGAATACCGCAGGTGACGGTAATATTAAAAACACCGTATATTCGGTTTTGGGGCGTGACTTTTCGCAAGGTCTGATTGAAGCTCGTGGCGAATACGGTGCGGTTACGGTGTCGGGTCTCGTTTGCAAGCCCGTAAACTGCAAGCCTACAAGAAATAATCAGTTTACGTATCTTAACGGCAGACTTGTCCGTTCGGGAACTGTTGTAGCCGCTGTGGAGCAGGCGTACAAAAACAGCGCTATGGTGGGGAAATTCCCAGGCTTTGTGCTTTATATAACCATTCCTTACGGTACGGTGGACGTGAACGTTCATCCAGCTAAAACAGAAGTGAGATTTTCGGACGAGCGGAGCATTTTTGATGCGGTCTATGCTACGGTTAAGAATGCATTATCCTCGTCGGACACAAGACCGCAGGTCGGATTAAAAACACCTGCCTTTAATCCGTTTGAGCGTATGACGGCGCAAGAATACCGCCAGCAAGCTATAAAGACCGAGGAAAAAACCATAGCTGAGCAGGTTTACTCGAAACCTATACACGAGAAAAATTACAGCAATATTTCCTTTACTCCAAAACCCAAAACCGAAACAGCGGTTTTGCGGCAGGAGGTAAAGACTCCCGATTTTGTAAATAATTATCCTGTCATTAAGCCCGAGGATATTAAGCCTGAGCTTAAAAAAACTATAAAGCCGACTTTGAATGTCGATATTGAGGTTGAACCCGTAGAAGAAAAGCAAACCCGGACGATTGACAGCGTTATAGATGACGAGCCCGAGGTTATTCTTATCGGAGAGGCATTCTCTACTTATATAATAGTACAGAAAAATGACAGTATTTTTATGATAGATAAGCACGCCGCACACGAGCGGATACTCTTTAATAAATTAAAGGAGAACAAAAGCGTAACGGTGCAAAGTCTGCTTACATCGGTTCCCGTGGTACTCGTTAAAGAGGAATACGATACGCTTACCGATAATATTGAGCTGCTTTCCCTTGCAGGCTTTGAAATTGAGGATTTTGGTAATTCAACCGTTCTTGTGCGTGCAATACCTGCCTTTTTAACTAATGAGGATATATCCTCGGTTATTTCCGAAATTGCCGAAAGTATTGCGGTTTCGGGTACGGTTTCGACCGAAAGGGAGGATAATTTGTATCACACCGTCGCTTGCAAAGCGGCGATAAAAGCAGGCGGCAGAACGAGTGATTTGGAAAAGCTGGAGCTTGCTAAAAAGGTACTTTCATCAAAGGATATTATGTACTGTCCGCACGGCAGACCCGTAGCCTTTGAAATAAAGAAGTATGAATTAGAAAAGCAATTTGGACGAATACAGTAAAATCGTCTGCCTCACGCTTTTTGCGTTCGGGGCGGTATAAAATGAAGGGCAGGGACTTAATATGAATAAAAAAAAGGTTGTTTTCGTAGTAGGTCCTACCGCTTCGGGAAAAACGGGGCTTGCGGTAAGCCTTGCAAAGAAATTTTCGGGTGAAGTAATATCGGCCGATTCTATGCAGATATATAAAGGGATTCATATTGCCTCTGCCGCACCCGACAAAGACGAAATGCAGGGTGTACCCCACCATTTACTCGAATTTCTGGATACCGGCGTTCAGTTTTCGGTTGCCGATTATGTAAGTGCTGCCAAGCAAAAGATTGACGAGATTATAAGCAGAGGAAATCTGCCTGTTATAGCAGGCGGTACGGGGCTTTATATTTCGGCGTTGCTCGATAATACCGAATTTATCCCCGAAAAGGTGGATTATGTTTTACGTGCAGAGTTAGAGGCGGAGTTTGAAAGTGTCGGAGCAGAGGAAATGTTAAGACGCCTCAGTAGAATTGACCCCGATACCGCAAACCGACTACATGCAAATGACCGCAGGCGGATTATACGTGCCTTTGAGGTTTATAAAACGACGGGTATTACCATAACACAGCAAAATGAAAATTCCCACCTAAAGGAATCGGATATTGAGCCTTTGGTTATAGGAATTAACTTTGATGACAGAGAAAAGCTGTATGACAGAATCAATAAACGTGTTGATATTATGCTCGAAAACGGTCTGTTAAAAGAGGCACAAACGGTTTATAACAGTAATGCTAAAAGCGGTGGCTTTCAGGCGATAGGGCATAAAGAGCTTTTCGGGTATTTTGAGGGTCAAGTAACCTTAGACGAGGCAGTAGAGCTTCTTAAAATGCAGACAAGGCGTTATGCCAAACGTCAGCTCACTTGGTTCAGGCGGGACGAGAGGATAAATTGGATTTTTGCAGACGGTGAGAATCCTTACGAAAAAGCGGCAGCTTTGGTAGATAATTTTATAAAGGAGTAAAAGAGTGAAGGGTTCATCGGTTTTTAAGTTTTTGCTTTTAGCAATAGTACTGGTTTTTATAGTTCATCAGTCAATATCTTCAATATACAAGCCCATAAAGACCGAAAGTGCCGTTTATTACACCGCATCGGACGGTTTTAAGATTACGGGACTTATTATCCGAGACGAAACAGAGGTTAAGTCGAACACAAGCGGTGCTATGCACTTTTTGCTTGAGGACGGCAGCCGTGTTGCCAAAAACGGAACTATTGCCAATATTTATTCAAGCGAATCGGCATCAATTACGGTTACGCAAATAGAGGATTTAAAGAAAAAAATTGCCGATATTAAGGATATTTTAAGCTATAACGATATTGAAGCGGCAAATCTTGATATAATAAACAGCAAGGTTTATAATGCTGTAAATGATTTTATACTCAAAACCTCGGCAGGGGATTACACGCAGGCAATGTCTTCTTCAAATGCATTGCTTTCTGCCATTAACCGCAAGCAGGCGGCTTTGGGAACAACCGATTCCTTTAAAAAACAGCTTAAAAGTCTCAATTCAAGACTTAAAGAGCTTTCGGCTGACCTGCCTTCTCCTAAGGGAAAAATTACTTCGTCGGTTTCGGGATATTTTGTTTCCAAGACCGACGGTTACGAAAAGGTTCTTTCTACAAAGGATTTAAGCAAGCTTACCCCCGAATTTTTAGCTTCTGCTAAAGCTAAAGAGCCCGAAAAAAACGTTATAGGCAAAATAGTTTCGGACTATGAATGGTATATTGCCGCCGATGTAAAGGTAAGCGATTCGCTTAAATATAAAGAGGGTGAGGAGCTAAAGATTGCAACCTCGGTTAAATCGTCTCCTATGCTGTCGGTTACGGTTAAAAAGATAAATATTTCCGATAAGACCGACAAAGCGGTGATTATTTTCGCCTGCAATGAGATGAATCAGGAATTAGCGTCTATGCGTTCAGGTCCTATGACGGTTATCAAGAGCGAATACAGCGGACTTATGATTTCCAAAAAGGCACTCAGGGTAGTCGATTCGGTAAGAGGAGTTTATGTAGTGAACGGAATGCAGATAAATTTTGTACCCGTTAATATAATTTATTCTGCTGAGGATTTTTACATTTGTGAAAAACAGACCGACAGTGACGGTGTTTTAAAGCTTTATGACAGCGTAGTTGTGAAAGGAAAGAATTTGTATGATGGAAAAATTATCGGCTAAAGAATTCGACCTTAATTTCGATTCGGTAAACCAAAAGCTGGTGGCTGCATTGGAAAAATCGGGCAGGAAGCGTGAAGATGTAATACTTCTCGCCGCTACTAAAACGGTTGATGCTGATACGATAAATTATGCCATAGAAAAGGGTATAGACTATATCGGTGAAAACAAGGTGCAGGAGCTGCTTTCAAAAAATGATGCGGTTAAAACTGCTCACAGACATTTTATCGGTCATTTGCAGACCAATAAGGTAAAAGACATTATAGATAAAGTGGAGCTTATACATTCGGTAGATTCATTAAAGCTCGCAGCTGAAATTTCAAAGCAGGCGGTAAAAAGAAACATAACAATGGAGGTATTGCTCGAAATCAATATTGGTGACGAGGAATCGAAATGGGGCTTTGAGCCTGCTATTGCCGAAAAGGCTGTACGTGAAGTATCGCTTTTACCCAATATTAAGGTTAAAGGACTTATGGCAATACCGCCAATTTGCAATACAGCAGAGGAAAATCGCAAATATTTCCGTAAAATGTATAAACTGTTTATTGACATAAGGGATAAAAACATAGATAATGTTAGTATGGAACAGCTTTCTATGGGAATGTCGGACGATTTCTATGTTGCCATAGAAGAGGGTGCCACACTTGTGCGTTTGGGAACGGCTTTGTTCGGCAAACGCAATTATAATTAAGCAAAATAAATAAAGGAGTATAGATATGGGATTATTTGACAACATCAAAAACATTTTTGTTATCCCCGACGAAGACGAATTTGAAGAGGAAATGGAAACGGCAGAGGAAAAGCCCGAGCCTAAGAAAACAGTCAGCTATTCGGAGCCTGCACCTAAGAAGTCGGAGCCACGTGTTATAGGCGGAAAGCAAAAGACGGTAGCCTTTAACCCTGCTCAGATGCAGGTTGTGCTTGTAAAGCCCGAAAGATATGAGGACGTTACGAGTATTGCAGACCATCTTAATGACCGCAAGACCGTAGTACTTAACCTTGAGTCGGCAGACAAGGATTTGTCCAGAAGAATCGTTGACTTTTTAAGCGGTGCTACATACGCAAACCACGGCAATATGCGCAAGGTTTCAAAAGGCACCTTCCTTATCGTGCCCAACGGCGTTGATATGATGGGTGAACTGATGATGGACGAGTTTGACGAGGGCAGAATGTACTTTTAATGGACTCGGATATGTTATTGGCCCGTATAGATGATACGGCAGAAATAGCTTATAAGGCGTCACGCCCTAAATATTTAGGCTTTCTTTCCCCCGAGCAAGCGGTAGCGGCAGAAAAACGGCTTAAAAACCGTAATGTACGCTATGGCTTTTTCGGTGGGTATGATGGGGCTTTAAGGGTAATGCTCGGTTGTTTTCCCGACTGGGCAGATACCGAGGAATACCCCGTGACTGCAATTACATTTAAATATCGAAAGAATGACGAGCTTTCCCACAGAGATTTTTTAGGAAGTCTTATGGGGTTGGGGCTTAGCCGTGAATCTGTAGGTGATATTCTGGTAGGCGTGGGTAAGGCGGTAGTCTTTTTGTCGGACGATATTTCGGATTTTGTCTTAAAGCAGACCGTAAAAATCGGCAGAACGGGAGTTACGGCGGTTTTAGGGGTTGAGGGTGAACTGCCCGAAGGCTCAAAAATGGCGGATTTTACCGAAACGGTGGCTTCGTTAAGGCTCGATTGTGTTGTGTCGGCAATAGGTGATATGTCACGAGGCACCGCCGCAGAAAAGATTGAATCGGGTTTGGTTTCCGTAAATTCCTTTACAGAAGAAAAGATTACCCGATTAGTGAATGATGGCGACATTGTAAATATAAGGGGCAAGGGCAAATTTGTAATATGCTCTACAAGTGATAAAACACGTAAGAACCGTGTGGTTTTAAAGTATAAAAAATATGTGTAGGAGGCAGTTTTATGTTAAGTGCCGGTGAAATAAGAAATGCCAAATTCGGCAAAAGTATGAGCGGTTATAAGCAAGAGGAGGTTGACATTCTCTTAGATAAAATTGAGGCTGACTATGTCCAGTATGAGAGAATTATCAAGGATTTTCAGGCTAAAACCGAAGCACAGCAAAAGGAGATTGACGAGCTTAAGAACTCGCAGGGAAGCATTCAGAATGTGCTTATAAGTGCACAAAGATTAGCCGACCAGATTGTAAACGAGGCAAAGGAAAAAAGCGAGGAAATCGTGCGCAATGCCGAGGCTAATATTTCCATAATAACTGCAAGAGAAAAGGAGCTTTCCACCACCTTTGAAAGAAAGGCACAGGAAAGAAAAACTGCTTTGGAGCGTGAGCTTGCCGCAATGGTAAAAGCAGCACAGACTAAAGCAGACAGTATCAAAGCGGCAAGTGACGATGCGGTTGCACGTCAGCAGTTGTTGTTTGAGAAAATCAAG
>JAZQHX010000241.1:0-10337 GCA_045540835.1 Acutalibacteraceae bacterium
GACCGCTTGGCCTCCGACTTCGCAGGAAAAAACCGAAATATTTCCCTTAGCCGATTCTTTAAAGGAAATACTACCGTCAGTCACTACTGTAAGCGTGTACCCGTCACCGCACAGATATGCTCTGCCACCCTTTACAGAAGCGTATGCAAGGGTTTGTATATTGGCTAAGGTGTGGTCAAGCCTTTTCCCTGTTCCGCCGTAAATAACAAAGCGTCCGAATCCCAATTCCATAGCGGTTTTTATTGCAAGCATTGTATCAGTATCATCCTTTTTTATAGGATGCTTGATTATTCTTCCGCCAAAATCGGGCACATATCCCAGAGAATCAAAATCACCAAGAACAATGTCAGGCTCTATATTCAGTTCCTTTAAAGCTTTATATCCACCGTCAGCCGCAATAACAATATCGTTTTCCTGCTTGTTAAAGACCGTAGGAAAACCCTCAGCCGCTCCGAAAATATAACAAGTTTTCATAAAACACTCCAAAATTTGTATTTTTAAAAAAATTACTTGTAAGATACGTGAAAATATAGTAAAATTAGAATATAAATATATTACAATATTTCTTATTTTTTTTCAAGTTTTATATTAAGGGAGTTTTTCTGTTTATGCTACATAAAAAAATATTTTCTTTACTAATTGCTCTGACCTTGATTTTTACTGCCGCCTGCCCTACCGTGTATGCGGAAGACACAGGTGACGGCTCAATCAGTGTCCCCGACGGTGAGATACCCGACATTCCTTTACCCGACGAAGAGCAAATACCGCTTGAAATCACATCTCCCCAACTTACAAACATTACAACTACCAATTCAGAATATACCTTTATAGGAAAATGTGACCCCGAGCAGGAACTTACACTTAACGGTACAATTATTAACTGTGAGACAACCGGTGATTTTTTTATAACAGCAGAACTAAAACCTGGTAAAAACACATTCACATTTTCACAAAACGGTCAGACCCTTACATATACAATAAACTATAACTACAAAATTGTTAAAAGCTATACGCCAAACGGCAGTAAATCCTATAATGCAGGGGCTACCTTTACCGTAACTGTAAGCGCCAGAAAAGGCAGTAGTGTTACCGCTACCTTCAGGAATAAAAAAATAAAGCTCACAGCCGCCAAAAACAACGCTGGCAAAGATGATTTTATAAGCTATAGCGGAAAATTCACTATGCCGAAGACTTATGCGGCTGACATAAATTATGGTAAAATCACCTTTAAAGCAACTAAAAATTCAATCACAGAAACATATACTTCACAAAATATTATTTGCAAAAAAGCGACACAAAAAAATGTGAAATATGTTTCAAAAGACCCTAAATACAAGCTTTCGGGCGGCAAGTATCTCAATGTAGGCAAAGGTCTCATAAGCGAAATTACTGCATACGAAGCCGAAACCTTTAACGCAAAATCCACCAACGACTGGTCGAGACCCACAAATAATTATCTTCCCAAAGGTACTGTCGATTACTCTGCAAAAAGTTATGTATACAGCAAAGGCAGTGAGAAAAAACAATATTCACTCCTTAGATGTGGTTATCAGGTTTATACCAAAAGAAAAAATGCACCGTATACAGGTAAGGTTACCGTAACAAAAAGATACTCCGGCACACTTCCTGACCACAACGAAATAGAAATTGTTTCTCTAAAAAACGGCACAAGCCATACTACGCTCACCCTCGACACTATGTGGAAAGCACCCTTTTACTTTAGTCTTAATTCCCAAAAATACGAAAACGCTTCTAAGCAAAACTACAAAATAAGCAAAGCTACATACAGTTATGTTGATATTACACTCTGCTATACTACCGTCTTAAAAGGTAAAATAACCGTACCTAAAAACAATCCACTTTTTAAATCGGCTAAGATAATAAAGAATAAATCGGATTACAAAATACGGCTTTATCTTAAAAAGGTTGGCGGATTTTACGGTTGGACCGCAGACTTTAATGCTAAAGGGCAGCTTGTATTCAGATTTTTAAATCCTGCCAAAATTTCAAAAGCTGGCAACAAATACGGTTACAGCCTTAAAGGGGTAAAAATTCTTATTGATGTAGGTCACGGCGGCGCAGACCCCGGAGCTGTCACCTACTCAAAAACCTATACAGAGGCTAACAGAAATTTATACTTAGCCAAAAAGCTTAAAACCGAGCTTGAACGCACGGGTGCTACCGTTTATATGACACGCACCACAAACAAAACCTCCTCTTTTGATGATAAGCTTAAGTATTTGCGGAATTTGCAACCTGATTTTTGTATAGCGGTACACCATAATTCAAATTATTCTTCTTATGCTAACGGTTTTGACTCATACTATTCACAGCCATTCTCAATGCAGGCGGCAAAATACATTAAAAATCAAACCGCTAAAACCAAAATATATAACAAGAGCAATTTGGGCTGGCATTATTATTTTACGGCTCGTTCTTCGGTCTGCCCCGTTGTGCTTACCGAAAATGGATTTATGTCCAATTATAAAGACTACCAAAACACCAAAAGTGCCGCCAAAAATACTGCAAAAGCCGTTGCTATAACAAAAGGAATCGTTCAATACTTCCGCTCTATACAATAAACATCTATACAATAAACACTTGAATAAAAAAATTTAATATTGTATAATGTTTTTCAAGAGTACCCGAAAGGATTGAGCAAATGAATTTTACACCTATTGATAACAAAGGTCTGGTAGACGGATTTTGTATTATAAAAAGTATTGATAAAAAAACCTCATCTAAGGGAGACAGCTATCTTGATATGATGCTTTCGGACAGTGACGGTGAAATCAATGCAAAGCTTTGGCGTTACAATCCCGAACTGCACGGTGAATACTCCGCTAACGAGCTTATTAAAATTCGTGGGCTGATTTCACCCTACAACGGAACAGACCAGCTTAAAATAGAAAGAATCAGACACATCACCCCCGAAGATAACGTTAATCCTGCCGATTTTGTTCAAACGGCGGATTATTCGGGCGAGGAAATGTTTAACGAGCTTTTATCTATTACAGAAGACTTTAAGGATGAAGAACTAAAGCTGATAGTAAGTGAAATTTTAAAGGATAACCGTTTGGCACTCCTCTACTGGCCCGCCGCTTTCAAATTACATCACGCAGTACGTGGCGGTTTGCTTTTGCACTCACTTTCAATCGTGCGTTTAGCACAGAACGTATGCAAGGTTTATCCCTTTGTAGACAGTGAGCTTTTAATTTCGGGCGCAATTTTGCATGATATTGCAAAGCTTTCGGAATTCCAAGTTGCCGATACGGGAATAGCTACCGGGTATTCAGCGCAGGGTAATCTTTTAGGTCATCTTGCAATGGGAGCTATGGTTATTGATAAGTATGCACAAAAGCTCAACATAAGCCAAAAAACCGCTATGTTGCTTGAGCATATGTGTCTGTCGCACCACGGTGAGCCCGAATTCGGTGCCGCTGTAAGACCGATGTTTATAGAAGCCGAGCTTTTATCCGAGCTTGACCTTATGGATTCAAGAGTATACGAAATGCGTGAGGCTGTTCTTTCCACAAACGATGATGATTTTTCTTCAAGAATTTGGGCTATGGATAACCGCAAGCTTTATAATCACAGCAGAACCGATTTGAATAATAAAACAAAATTGTTTTAAAATATATTAAAAGAAAAGGAATTGATTTAAAATGAAAATTACAAAAGATATGCTTATAGGCGACGTTCTTGATATTGACAGCGGCTGTGCAGAATACTTTTTTGAGATTGGTATGCATTGCCTTGGCTGTCCTGCTTCCAGAAGTGAAAGCATTGAGCAGGCCTGCGCCGTTCACAATACCGATTGCGAACAGTTAGTAGCTAAGCTTAACAAGTATTTCGAGAATAAGTAATGCCTAATCTTAGTTTAAGGCTTAATACCATTGCTTCCCTTGTACCTTTTGGTGCAAGGGTTTGCGATATTGGAACCGATCACGGTTATCTTTCAATAGAGCTTAAAAGCAGCGGTAAGGCTTCCTTTGTTATTGCCGCAGACATAAATCCGTTACCCTTAAAAAACGCTGCTGAGAACATTAAAAAAATGGGTGTTACGGGGATTGAATTGCGGCTTTGTGACGGTCTTTCGGGTATTGATAAGGACGAAGTTGATACAATAATTATTGCAGGTATGGGCGGAGAGGTAATTTCGGGTATTCTCGAAAAAGGCAGTTTTGTTGCTAAAAACAATAAAACTATAATCCTACAGCCTACCACATCACCCGAATTTTTAAGAAAGTTTTTATATACAAACGGCTATGAAATTGAACAGGAAATTCCTGTTTTGGAAAACGGCAAGCTTTATTCGGTAATGCTTGTCCACCCTACTGACAATGTAGCCCCAAAAGAGGACTATTTTTACTATATTGGTAAGCTTTCTCCCGATGATTCAACGGGTCTTTTATACATACAAAAGCAGTTAAAGCGCTGCTTAAAATGCGCTGAGTCCTTAAAAAATGTTACGGCAAAGCAAGAAGAATATCTTTATTATAAAAATATCGTAATTGGTATTGAAAACTACATTAACAACCACTTAAGCGAGGATTAACCAATGGCTTTTGACGGCGGATTCCTTTATAAAATCGTCGGTGAGCTTAATGAGGCTACCGACTGTCATATAGATAAAATTTACCAGCCCTCACGTGATGAGCTGGTATTTTTGCTACGTAAAAAAGGCTTTGCAAAGCGTTTACTTATCACCGTAAAACCCGGCAGCAGCCGTATACATTTTACCGAAAACAAATACGAAAACCCTCCCATTCCACCGACCTTTTGTCAGCTTTTGCGAAAATATATATCCTCTGCTCGTCTTGTAGATGTAATACAAAACGGGCTCGAACGTGTTGTAGAACTCGTTTTTTCTGCAACAAATGAAATGGGCGATCGTGTGATTTATAAGCTTATTTGCGAGCTTATAGGCAATCAATCAAACATTATACTTGTAAATGAAAAAGGAAATATTGTAGATTCACTTAAGCACAGCGATGTTGAGACTGCCGCACGGCTTATATTACCGGGAGCTGTTTACGAATACCCTCAGTCTTTAGGAAAATTCAGTCCCTTCTATAAGGATATTTGCGCTGAAATCAACCTTAAAGATACCATTATTTCCAAAGAATTACTTTCTAAAATTGACGGCTTTTCTCCGCTCGTTTGCAGAGAAATTGAAAACCGTTTTAATGAAATTTACGCCGTGGAAAATGATAAAGAGAATGCATTTAAAACCGCCTTTGGGGAGGTTTTGCAAAGACTATCGGGCGAGGCTAAGCCTACCGTATTATTCAAAA
Source organism: Acutalibacteraceae bacterium (assembly GCA_045540835.1). Lineage (GTDB taxonomy): Bacteria > Bacillota > Clostridia > Oscillospirales > Acutalibacteraceae > UBA737. Next base: position 5,298 of record JAZQHX010000241.1, read on the forward strand.
GCGACGGCTCACCATTTGATTTTTCATATATAGACATTAACCAGTACTCAAACACCTTCAGTAAACGATATTACGATACATTAAGTGAGCTTTTAGACGCCTTTTACACAGCCAAAGACACCGATGCGAGAATTAAAAATGCCGCTCACGACATTATAAAGCTTGTTACCAACCTTAAAGCCCGAACCGAAAAAAAGTTGGGGCTACGTCTGGGTGAACTTAAAAAATGCGCTGACAGAGAAAATTTCAGAATTTACGGTGAGCTGTTGAAAGCAAACCTCTACAATATAAAGGCAGGCAGCACCTTTGCCAAGGTTGCCAATTATTATGACGAGAATATGGCGATGATTAAAATTCCCTTAAATCCTGCCCTATCCCCTGCAAAGAACGCAGAAAAGTATTTTAAGGAATACAAAAAAAGCTATGCTGCAGAGCAGGCTTTGACCGAGCTTACCGAGCTTGACCGCAAAGAGATTATATATTTTGACACCGTTTTAGACAGCATTTCACGTTCTGTTACCTTATTCGAAATTGCGGAAATACGTGAAGAACTGCAAAACGGCGGTTACATTAAAAAAACGACGACAAAACGCAAGAACACCGCATTACCTCAATTCAAAGAATATAAAACCGAGGAAGGCTTCCGTGTGCTTGTGGGTAAAAATAACACCCAAAATGATTTTATCACAACAAAGCTTGCCTCCAAAAATGATATGTGGTTTCATGTCAAGAATATTCCGGGTTCGCATGTTGTTGTATTTTGCGACGGTGAACCTTTGAGTGAGCAAAGTCTGCTTTTTGCTGCAAAACTTGCCGCAAAGAATTCTAATGCAGCAGAATCCTCAAACGTTCCGGTCGATTATACTCCGATTAAATTCGTCAAAAAGCCTTCGGGAGCAAAACCCGGTATGGTAATATACACCACAAATAAAACCCTGTTTGTAACACCCGAAAGGAGCGAAATTATATGAAAATCGGTATTTCGACCGCAAGCTTCTATCCAATTGAAACCGAAATTGCTTTGGAAGAGGTTGGAAAAACCGGTGCTAAAACAACCGAAATTTTCTTTAATGCCGAGTCCGAGCTTAAAAGCAGTTTCGTTGACATTTTATACGATATTAAAAACCGATACGGTATTGAGGTTGTATCTGTTCATCCTACAATGTCGCTTGCCGAATCATTTATGATGTTTTCCGCTTATGAGCGTAGGTTTTACGAAGCGCTTGACAGCTACAGTCGTTATTCTGAAATAGCGGCTGAATTAGGTGCAAAATATATAATAATGCATGGCGGAAAGCCTAACGGTATTTTAAGTGATGAGGAATACTGTCAAAGATATATGCAGCTTAAAGATGCGGCATCTAAAAACGGTGTTACCGTACTGCAGGAAAATGTGGCTCACCACAGAGCAGGCGAAATTGAATTTATGCGTTCTATGCGTGATATTTTAGGCGATGATGCCGAATTTTGCATTGATATTAAGCAGTCAATTCGTTGCGGATATGACCCAATAGAGCTTACAAAAGAATTTTTAGCAAACACAAGACATTATCACATAAGCCACCATTCTACTGCGAGTGATTGTCTGCTTCCCGGAAACGCCTGCTTTGATTTCATAGATTTTTTTACTATACTTAAAGATTCAGGCTATAACGGTTCATGCATTATTGAGGTTTACAGTAATGCATACCGCCAATTATCGGAAATAGAAGATTCGTATAAAAAGATTCAGGCGATTTGTGAAAACTTTTAGTTTTTATACTTGAAAACTTGCAAAGCTTATGGTATAATCATTTAGAATGAATTAGTATTATTTAAGGTGGGTTACTGTGAAAAACGTTTCATTATTTACGCTGATTGAAATTGCGTTAAAACATATATTTGTAATAATTGCCGCTGCCTTATTGGTTGCCGTCAGTGCTTTCTGCTACTGCGAATTCGTAGCTGTTCCCCGCTATTCCGCAACCGGCTCACTTGTTGTAACCAACGGTGGTATTTTAAGTGGTGAAGAAAATTTACAGTATAATAATCCTGAAAACAATCTCGATAACTCCGATATTCAGGCTTCTCTTTCTTTTTTGAATACTGTAACTGAAATATTGAAAAAGCCAGACATTTATATGAAAATGTCTGAAAAATTAAACAACAGATACTCATACAATCAATTAAGAAGTTCTGCAAGTGTTGCCCGTAACAATACTAATAATCTTTTAATTGATGTTACCTTTACAGCCGCCACACGAGAAGAAGCACTTGAGCTTACAAACGCTTACTTGAGCGTTGTACCCGAATACATAGGCACACAGTTCCAGCAAACAACCGTTACTAATACCTATTCTGCAGATTCTGCCGCAAAGGTTTATCCCCGTACCTTGGTTACTACCGCACTTTTCGGAATTATAGGTGCTGTAATAGCTTACGCAATACTTTTCCTTATTTACTGTGCTAATACAGTTATAAAAGGCGAAGATGATTTCAAAGACCGTTTTAATTTACCCGTTTTAGGTTGCATTCCCGACTTTGCAACCGCAAAAAGCGAGAAATATTATAAAAAATACAGTTACAGCAAGGGAGGTAAAAAGAAGTATGGCAAACAAAACTGAGATAAAGCGTACTTCTACCGCTAATAACGAGCGCTTAGTAGGCTCTGAAAAGCAGAACAAGGTTCCCTTTGCTGTTGTTGAAGCCTATAAAACCACCCGTATTCATTTAGTTTCTGCTCTGGATAAGATTGGTGGAAAGGTTGTTGCAATATCAAGCCCTAATGCCGCAGAAGGTAAATCTACAACTGCAATTAACATTGCGATTGCGTTGTCCCAGCTTAATAAAAAGGTTTTGGTTATTGATGCTGACTCGAGACGTTCCACCATTCATAAAAAGCTGAAAATGGAAAATGCACTCGGCTGTCTTGATATTATTAACGGCACTGTAACATTTGAAGATGCTAAGGTAAGCCACAACGACTACCTTGATATTATTACAGCAGGTACTCAGGCGAGCAACCCGTCCGAGCTTTTCAGTACCGATAAGTTTGAGACTATACTTAATGAAATCCGTGATATGTACGATTATATAATAATCGATACTCCCCCGATAAACCTTGTATCCGATGCATTGGTTATCGCCCAGAAATGTGACGGTCTTTTACTTATCGTGCGTGCTGATATTACTACATACGAGGCATTCCGACGTACACTTAACAGCACAACAGAGCTTAACATAAATGTTTTAGGTGTTGTAATTAACGGCACCGACTCTGAACGTAGCTACAAATATGATAAATACGGTAAATACGGCTACGGTCGCTACGGATATTACAGATACCGCAGCAGCTACTACGGCAACCGTGGTGACAGTAAATAAAATTTAAGGGAGGCCTTCTGTAATAAGCTGGGTCTCCCATATTATTTTTAAAAAGGTGAATTTGTAAATGTTTGATATACATTCGCATATTTTGCCCGCTATCGACGACGGTGCAAAGGATTTAGAGGAATCTTTAACATTGCTTAAAATGATGAAGCAAGACGGTATTACTACCGTTTTGGCTACACCTCATTTTTATCCGCAGGATACCGGACTAAAGGATTTTTTAACCGAAGCTACAAATGCATATAATAAACTTAAAAAGCATATCGCCAACACAGATTTACCCGAAATATATCTCGGATGTGAGATGCTTTATTTCGACGGTTTGGGTAACTCTACTTCGCTCGGCAGGCTCTGCCTTAATAAATCTAATTTTCTGCTTTTGGAGCTTACAGATTATTCCATAAACGAAAGACTTTTTGAAAATATCACAACACTTATGAAACAAAGCGGAATAATACCGATTATTGCCCACATAGAAAGATACTGTAAAGCAAAGAATTATAAAAAGCTTATAAGCTTTGTTTTGGAAAATAAGATCCCGATACAGATAAATGCCGCATCATTTTTTGTGCCCGTGTTCCGACGTCCCTTAAAAAAGCTTTTAAACAGCGGAGCTTTTATTGTTATTGGTACAGACACACATTCTCCCGACCAGCGCCCACCCAGGCTTACTGATGCTTTAAACTTTATTGAAAAGAAATACGGTGCTGACTGCAAGAACCGACTGATTAAATCCTCCGAACTGCTTTACAAAAAAATAGTTTCAAAGGCGGAAAAGAAATGACCAGCAAGAATTTGAAAATAAATACTAACGGTACCCTTAAATATATCACCTTTCCAAAGCTTACCGCTACCGGAGTTGTAAGACATATATTTTCCACAAGACTTGGCGGTGTAAGCAGCGGTCATTGTGCTACAATGAATTTAAGCTTTAACCGAGGGGAATGTAGAGAAAACGTTCTTGAAAACTACCGAATACTCTGTGGCGCTGTCGGTATTGATACCGAAAATTTGGTTTTAAGCCATCAAACCCATACAAATAATGTTTTGTGCGTAACAGAGGAGCACCGTGGTACAGGTATTACAAAGCCGTCATTTTGCGATGTTGACGGGCTTATAACCGACAAAAAAGGTGTAGCACTTGTCACCCAGTATGCAGACTGCACTCCCCTTTTGTTCTGCGACCCGATTAAAAAGGTTATAGCTACCTCGCACGCAGGCTGGCGTGGAACTGTCAAGCTTATCGGTAAGGCTACAGTTGAAAAAATGTGTAGTGAATTTGGTTGCAAACCCGAGGATATAATTGCAGGAATAGGTCCTTGCATCGGAAAATGCTGTTATGAGGTTGATGACCCCGTTTACAATGAATTTGTAAAAATACCCTTTTTAAATCTTGATGACATATTCACAAAAAAGCCAAACGGCAAATATATGTTAAACCTGGTTGAAGCCAACCATCAAATACTTATAAATTCAGGTATTAACCCCGAAAACATTGATTTGTCCGATATATGCACCTGCTGTAATGCTAAGGAGATGCATTCACACAGAGCAACCGGTGGTAAACGTGGAAACTTAGCCGCTATTATCGAGCTCGTATAGTAAAAGGTGATGTCTCACTAAATCATAGTGAGACATCACCTTTTTTCTCATATTTTATATTCTAAATAT
>JAZQHX010000242.1:0-13132 GCA_045540835.1 Acutalibacteraceae bacterium
GCCGCATCCTGTTTAGAGCCGTTATAGTAAAGACCCCTTACAGTATGTCCGTTGCCATCAAAATTTCCACGGAAGAAATTGTCTTTTTCCGGCGCGCACCAATTTTTAGGATTATCGTTTTTCCAATCGGGATTATTAGTATTATTAAGATACATATCCGCTGTCAGCTTATAATACTTGCCTAATGTATCCGCACCCGAAGTGGTCACCATTAGTGCCAGTTGTTCGGGGGTTGAAATAAGATATGGGTCCTCGGCAGTACCGCTACCGTCTGCATATTCGGTAGCAATAGTTCCATCCCAAACATCTGCATCCGAAAGCGCAAATATATTGAAAGCTATACTTGAAATAGCACTCAATAAAATAACAACCGAACAAATCACAGCTATTATTTTATGTGAAATTTTAAATCTACTTTTCATCAATTCAATCCTCCTTAGAGGTGCGGATGAAAGAATAACATTCCCTCATCCGCCGATTTAAGTTTATACCTTATTTTGCTGTCGTTATCATATCATTAGCTTTCTTAACAGCCGCGTTTACAGTATTTTTAACCTTTTCTAAGTTTGCTTCAATCTGACTTGGGTCAGAGGTAACAACATACTTATTAAAGGTCTGACCTGTAAGGTCTTGTAAGGAGTCATCCCAATATACAGTATTAAGAGTTGCAGGAATTTTTATAACTTCTTTAGCAAAAGCAGTAAATTCAGGGGTTTTATAAATTCTATTTGTATCATAATTATCCATATTTAAGTAGTAGTTTAAGAATTCACCGGCACCTAAAGGATTCTTGGCACCTTTTGCAATGCCGTAAGCAGTAATAAAGCCACCACGAGGATAATTCTTATCAGAACTTTTTTTCTTAGGCAAATAGGTTACACCAAGATCGGAGTTTTTCATTGCACTAAAATAGCCTGCTTTTTTAAGACCGTAAGTGTCGGTAATACACATACCTGCCTGACCTTCAACAAATTGTGATTTAGCACCCAAATTGAATACACCTGATTTAACACCTGTTTGTAAAAATCTCCAGGTGTCTACTAAAACAGATTCATCAATTCCGCTATAGAACTTACCCTGCTTGTATTTGACAAATCCGGCACCGTATGAAGATGTAAATACACCCGTATCAAATACACAGCCCAACTTAATGCCTGCAGAATTTTTAATATCAGAAGCTGCTTTGTTAAAGGTATCCCAGTTCCAGTTATTCTCTTTTACATACTGCTCGGGAGATTTGATTCCGTTATTCGCAAAAAGCTTTTTATTATAATACAAAAGACCGCTTGTCTGGAAGGAAGCCTGTTTTGATGAAACAAGATATGTCTTACCTTTAATTGTAGACATTTCTGTGATAATCGGATTCCATTTTGAATCTTTAGGATTGATGCCTGCGACAGTTATAGGCTGTGTAATACCGATTGTACGTGGGAATTCAGAGTTATCATTAATTACATCGGGAGAGTTGCCCGAAGCTATAAGACCTGTCAATTTGGTAATATACTCGTGTTGAGGTACATTAACAATCTTAACCCTGATACCTGTTTTCTTAGTGAAATTCTGGATAACAGGACCATACTCAGTTTTGTTTACATCAATCCAAGTAGCAAACTTAACCGTTGTGCCTCTAAGAGTGGTAGGCTTTGTTGTAGAAGCAGTACCAGAGCTTGATGAGGAAGATGTTTCGTCAGGTTTAGAATTGTCTTTTCCATTTGAGGTTTCGCCTTTACCGCTTGAGGATTCGCCTGCACCACCGGGGACTGAACTGTCAGTTGTATCAACATTGCTTCCAGTTTGATTGTCATCTTCAACTGTACTGTCAGTTCCGTTTACTGCCTCTGAATTTACATCATTCTGGGAGTTGCAACCTGCGAAAACTGCAAGCACCATAGCAAGAGTAAGTAATAACGCCGATAATTTTTTTGTCATAATATTTTCCTCCTTTTTTATCCTGTGATTCCCACTCTATCGATACTTTTAATAAATTTGCGTTGTAAAATCAAGTATACAATGAGAATAGGAACTACAAACATAACACACCCTGCCATAACACCGAGTGTATTTCTTATATCACCAGGCCAGATTCCCATGAGCGATAGTCTTTGTGACAAAGAAGCCAAAGACACAGCCAAAGGAAAGTTTTCGCTGGTATACATAACAGCCAGGTAATAATCATTCCAATGCCAGACGAACGACAAAACCAACACCGTTATAATGGCTACACTTGAGGACGGTAATGCGATTTGTATAAATGTGCGAGGAGGAGCGGAACCGTCAATCCATGCTGCCTCTTCAAGTTCTTTTGGTAGTCCGTGAAAGAACTGATGATAAATAAAAATAAGTATCCCCGAACGAAGACCAACGCTAAATAGTGACGGCAAATAGAAACAAGCCGCAGTATCAAGAATATTTGGTCTTAGCTCCTTTCCAACCAAACCGCCAATAAGCTTTAAAATACCTAAAAAGTCAAGCTGAGAAAAGTTTATTGTCATAGGAATAATGATCATTTGTGAAGGAACCATTATTAAAAGAATAAGCATAACCGTTAAAAGTTTTTTGCCGGGGAAGTTAAACCTTGCTAAGCCGTATGCTGTAATTGCACAGGTTGCGGTTTCAAGTAATGCGCTTACCATTTCAAAACTCAATGTTGAAATCATTGCATTTTTAAAATCCAAAGCTTCAATAGCTACTTTAAAGTTTTCGGTTGTGAAAACCTTAGGAATCCACAAAACACTTGGATCTTGAAAAGCAGCAGAAGTTTTTAAAGCTGAGCTAATCATATATAATAAAGGATATATAATTATGTAACTGAGTGCCAACAATATAACCAGTCGAAATATGCTATATAGAATAGGCCGAGTTTTTTTATTGATTTGATTTAATCTTTTTTTGTTAAATAAAGCAGTCATTATACTCGCCCTCCTATTCCCAACGTTTCAGACAGTATTTGTTAAAAGGTACGTAAATCATTGCAATAACTAATCCTACTATAAGGAAGTATACCCATAGCATTGCAGTGCTTTCATGATAGTTTTGCGACTGCATCATAGTATAAGCACTTGAAACCACCTTATCTGTTTTGGAGGTGAATAATTCAACAACCGTAAACGCCGAAACCAATACCAGAATTTTTGAAAGCATTGGGAATGTAACAAACCAGAACTCTTCCCATTTTGTTGCTCCCTCAACCTTTGAAACCTCATACATTTGGTCAGGTATAGCCTGAAGACCCGATATAAACAGCAAGGTTTGTATACCGCTGTTCCAGATAACAGTCATTATACTGCTAAGCACAACCTGGAAATATTCAGAAATCTGTGCCGGTAAACCTAAAACCAGTAAAATGCTTTCAACATCTATCATATCTTCCATAATAGAGGTCTCAACACCTGCTCCTGTTATATCTGCACCCTGATATCTTAAAACGTACTCAATAACAACACCGCTCGCAATAATAACAGTCATAAAGCTGATGCCTCTGAAAAATACACGACCTTTGAAATTCTGGACAAGTATAATAGCCATAACAAGACTTACTACCAATATAAGAGGGAAAGAATATGCAAAGGTTGAAAATCCTTTGACGACATTATTTATAAAATACGGGTCTTCGAAGAGTACATACTTAATATTTTTAAGTCCTGTCCAAGTAATAACCGTATTACCGGGTTCAAAGGTTATTCTACTGAACATATATTGCACAGAGTTTATAAGGGGGAATACAAAAAACAAAATCAGACCAATAGCGAAAGGTGTAACAAACATTAAACCATAACGACTTTTTAATTTTTCAACACCGGCATGTTTCTTCTTTTTCATTCGGTACCCTCCCCTTCTATCAGTTTATATCCTAACGGTTCTACAGTAACATCTGAAACCGTTTGGATTTTATCGCTATAGTTTACGTAAACGCTGTATCCATTATCAAACACGGTTTTTCTGACACCATTTTTGTAAATAATATGGTCTTTAATTGTCGCACCGTTAATTTTATTATAATAATCTTTGTTCTCAGAAACACTTTTTTCGATATAAGGCTTTATATCGCTATACTTAGAACCATAAAAAGCAGATTCTGAAGAGGCAAGAAGTCTGGTATCGTAATTATTGATTAACGTATAGGTCAAACCAATGCCCACCTCTATTGCCTTGAGTGTAGTTTCCCGATAATTTGCAACAAGATTTACCGACGGAGAAGACATAGGTGCATAACCTTTAAAAACGATTTCATAAAACGGAATATCTTCATCAAACAATGTATGTCCTGAAGATTCGAGTGGTGCATCGTAAATCTGTGCAGAATATGCAGCTGCATAATCATTTGCATTGTTGACAGCAATATTGATTTTATTTTTCTTAAAGTCTGAAAGTATCTTTGCTACATCTTTGGGCATATTACCCTTTATAAAGCTTTCAGCCTTGCTGTAATCAGAATAGCAATAATTTGACAAAGTATCAAGACCAACACCCGTAAGCCCTAATTCAGATGTTGTATTTCTGATTCTTTCTGAAATATCAAAAAGTTTAGAACGAGAAGCCAAAGAATAATTTTCATAGTCAAAATCACGTGTTCTTGACCAGACATTATAACTATAACAATTCACGACCTGACCGTTAACCGTCACCGCTTTATCGGACAAAGTACTGAGCCCACCTGCTGTTTTATTAAAACGAACTGCATCAAAATCCATAAATGAACTGATACCGTTATCTTTACAATATTTAACGAATTTCTCTAAATCGGATTTGTCGCCTAAATCAGAATCCAGTTTGAATCCACCCGCAATTTTACCTACATTTATACCGCCTTGCCCGAAACCAACTAAATTTACCGACATTTTTTCTCCTGTACTTTCGTACAACTCGGTTACTATTTCAGTCGCTTGGTTGACAGTAGTTGTTGCATAGAAATCATTATACGGGATACCGAGAAAAGAGTTTTTTACACTGCTACCGCCAATAAGCTTAAGTGCTAAACTATTTTCTTTTATGGTATTTTCAAGGTTATATTTTTGTTTAAGATATTCTCTGTAAATATCAGCCATTCCTACATAATCTGCGTCATCACCATATAAAGGATAGAAGGAAACCGAGTATTTGTTATTTGATACACTTTCACTAAACAATTTTTGGTATCCTTTTTTCACCTTAACCCATTGATAACCTCGCACCTCAAAGGAGGCATTAACAGCAGATGAACCTATATTGGCAGCTCCTGCAGAAACTTCAATTGAAGCCGATTCAGCACCATCCTCAATTATTGCGCATAAAGCCTTATTTCCCATTTTAGCGCCGTATACCGGCAACCTGATTTCATTTTCAGTAGCAGAATCCTCTTCATATTCGAGATATCTGCCACAGTCCGTACCATATACCTCTTGCGAATATCTGACAGGAACATCGCTTTCTTGTTTTTTATAAATTAAGGCGCCGCTTCCTGATGGAACAAATAAATAAGCGTTATCAGTATTATTTGCAAAAGAACACATAAAAGGAGCCAGTTTTACTTTCCATAGCATATAGCTTTTTTCCTGTATGCCTGCTGTATCGATTGCAATATTTACACCATTCTTTAAAAGTGTATATTCGACCGGTACCGCAATTTCTGCATCAGGAAAATAATATGTAGCTTTAATACCATTATCTATTGCTTCAACCGAGACACTATCATTCATTATCGAAGCCACACTGGCAGTAAGCAGAGATATTTCCTGAGTTTCACTATCAATATACTCTATAACTATTGGAGAAGTAAGCTGCGGATGAACAGTTTTTGGATATCCAAACTCATCCAATCCGGGATTTAATGCTTGTTCGGGGGTTGTACTCCAGCTTATCCTCTTAGCCTTATCCACTAATATAATCCGTTTATTTTCATTATCCCAGTCAAGACGAAAATTGTCATTTTCTGTTACCGTAGTATTTGTATAAGTCTTTATTTCAAAATTTTCTTTATATAACTTACTTTTTTGAACTGCTACCGAGCATCCGCTACAGGTTATCAGCACTAAAAGACTAAGCATCAACAAAACCAGTTGTTTAATTAGCTTGTTCATTGTTTCCTCCTGTCCATTTATTAGTTGCATTTTTAAAATTTTGTTAACGATAAGCAATTTCCATAACAATTGTAATAACAAATGCTCCTAATTGCTGAACTAATATGATTATAAGCACTATTAAGCATAAAACTATCGCCATACCTACTATTGTCATAATAGTAGTTGTGATAAATTTACCAAACTCATAATCGTGGACCTTCATAATTCCGATAATCAGCATAAATGCAGCATAAAATGTAAATGCATTCATAAGTACCGATAAAAAGCCCGCCTCTGTCGGAAGCATTATGTTTGTTAATATAACATAAATTATATTTCCGAAAATTATTGGTATAAGGCTGTAGCAAGTAACAATAAATATTTCCTTTAATTTAGCGATACCGCCTCTTAATGCGCAAACAGCCCAGTTGCAAATCACCCATAAAATAACCAAACCAAAGGTTCTTATGATTATATATAATGAATTAAATTCTGACGGATTATAACTGGAATATAAATAACCGCTATTTGTGGTTTTAATAATTGTAGTTATATAGAATATTGTTAAAAGAGCAAAACTTAATGGCAAAGAACCTAAATTATTATATTTAACCTTTGTAAATGAATCGAATGGATGTGCCACGCTCGAAAACATTACATTTACTTTGGGATTTGTAAGCATTGTGACTTTATGCTTAGTAAGATAAACCAATGCGACGCAAAGCGCACCCAACGCTACTACAACAATCAAAAATATCCATACAAAATTTTCCTTAATGTAATCCCGTCGTACCCATTTAAAAGCTTGAGCGTATGTTTCTTTGTCAATGCCTAATTTGGCATATTCCATAGCTTGTTCATACTTACCCTCAACATATAAGGCTTTTGCAAGCCCGTTATAAGCTAACTGACTGTTTTTATCAAGAGCTAAAACCTCTTGCCAAAGCGCCCTAGACTCTTCATAATCACCGTCAATGGTCATTTTTCTTGCATCTTTTACCAGCTTGCCGTAATCCGTAATTTTAAATACGGTAACATTGTTATTAGCGCTATCACAGACTAAAACATCATCACCGTTTGTTTCAATTGCGCAAGGCAAAGCAAAAGTACCGATTTGCTCTCCCCTGCCAAGTCCGGTGCCAAATGTTGAAAGGAGTTTATAGTCTTTATCATATAAGAAAATACGACCGTAAGCTGAATCTAAAGCATAAATGTAATTGTTATCATCTAAAGCTATTCCCAGCAGGTCCTGACTTAAGGGTTCGCCTTTGATTGTACCTAACGAAACATCAGCGAAATTTATCGAGCTTGTATCCGTAGTCATAATTCCGCCGGGACTAAAACGTCTGATTTGTCCGGTTTGGGTTTGCTGTACCTCTGTTCTACCTGTACAGGTATAAACAAAATTTTCGCTATCCATATACAAATCGGTAATCTGAAAGGGAAGTTTACTTTCGCTTTGTGCTAACTTGGTATTTGTCATAAAAAGTTTATCAAAAATAATTTCAATAGCCTGTAAAATTCCACCTTTTGTGGTATTGGCACCATAGAAGCCTAAAAAATCATTTTCAGGTGAATAAAGAATTGCACCATAATACGAACCGTCGCACAGAATGTACAAATATCCACGAGAATCTATTGCCGTCTTAATAGGGCGGTATTCAAAGCCTTCCGGAATTAAATTTGAATCAGGCACTAAAAATTCATCTATAAATTTTCCGTTATAATCGATTTTAAGTACCCTTGCATTTTCTGTATCGGAAATATAAATGTCTTTATCCGAAACAAAAATACCTTTTGCCCCATTAAAGGTTAAGTTCTTTCCATCTTTTAAAACACTTCTGATAGTCTTAATGTGATTGTAATCTTTATCAAGAATGTAAATTACAGATGCTCCACCGTCCAGAATATAGACATTGCCGTTATCGTCTGAACATACATCAGCAAGTGTAGTAAATGATTTAATATTAAAATATTCTGCATCAATTATAAAATCAGGCTGATACATCGGTTTAGAATAAACTGCCTTTTTTTCTGTCCCGGAAAAATTTTCCCAATAAGTATAGCTTTCATATGGAATCTCATCCGGACCGCTTGCAAGAACAGGAAAGGCAGAGAAAAAAACCATAAGCACCAGAATTAATGCTATTTTAGGTAATATTGATTTGTATTTCATACCTCTACTCCTATTCCTTTATACCTGCACTGCTCATCGCTTCCACAACATTGCTTTGAGAAATAATATAAACCAAAACAGGTGGAATCATCATAATAACAGTTACTGCCATTGCACTACCCGAACGTGCAATACCACCCGAAGTGATTTGTGCCATAATCTGCGGCAATGTTTTTAACTGCTCGCTAAAAATAGTTCCCTGCGGTACTGCAGACCAAACATCGCGGAAGCCGAAAAGTGTGAGTGTCAAAAGACAAGGTTTTACAATAGGTATTATTATTTTAAAGAAAATACGGAAATACCCAGCTCCATCAATCTCTGCAGCCTCCATTAAAGCATTCGGCACATATCCGTCTATATACTGCTTCATCAAAAACACACCCATTGTTGAAGCAAGATATGGGAATATATAAACCCCGTATGTATCAATCATTTTGAGATTAGAAAAAACCAAATACTGCGGAACAGCCAATGTATACGAAGTATACAGAAGCGCAAACTGTATAATCATAAAGATTACTTTGCTGCCTTTGAGATTACCTTTTGCTAATACAAATGCCGCCATTGCTGAAATGAAAACATAGAGGATTGTAGTTATAATACTTACAAACAAACTGTTAGACACATATCGCGAAAGCGGTATTTTTAAATTTGAAAGCAAATTAGGTAACGAAAGATAATTTTCAAATGTAGGACGCAACACCATAACAAGTCTTGGAGGGAATATCATAATTTCGTCCAGAGGCTTAAATGATGATGTAATACAATATATAAGCGGCAAAACCGAAAATAAGCCAAAAGCACCTAAAAACAAAAAGTAAAATACATTACCCGCTTTGGAACGTGTAAAACGTTTTACTGCACTTGCTTCACGTTGCGGTTTAATTCTGTCGCTTTTTATAAAAAAGAATATCCTTTTTTTCAGTGGACTTTTCATTGCTTGCTCCTTCCAATTACTTGCCTATCATATCAAGCAATTTACCAATGACAATTCTTGTAATTGCCATCATTCCAAACAGAAATACAGCAATAGCCGATGCATAACCCATCTCGTATCTGACAGTACCGACATCCATCATATGTGCAACAATGGTATCTGCGGCATGGTTTACGCTTGGGAAGCCTGCCAATTCGACTGCAACTGTACCTGCGGCAAAACTCGCCTGAATTTGCATAACCGCACTGAATAACAAAATGTTTTTCATTGAAGGGAAGGTTATGTACCATAACTCCTGCCATCTGTTGCGAATACCATCAATAGAGCCCGCTTCATACAATTCGCCATTGATATTCTGTAAACCTGAAATATTTGCTAAGAAAGAAACACCCATACTCTGCCAAAGCTGAACAATAACAATAATTGTCATAATATAATTTGAATCTTTAAGCCAGATAATGGGTTCTGTAATCAACCCGAGAGAAAGTAAAAAGCTGTTTATGTATCCGTAGCTATCACCGGAAAAGAGAATTTTCCAGATAAAGTAGGCGTTACCTACCAATGCAGGAGCATAAAAAAGGAATGACAAAAAGGTTCTTACCTTTGGCGAAAACTCATTAATGAACCACGCCAAAACGAAGGATAGCATAAAACCTAAAGGTCCTGTTATAATCGCAAACAATATTGTATTCTTAAATGCAATTGGAAAGACATCGTCATCCATAATCATTCTGAAATAATTATCAAGACCAACAAAATCAAACTTTCCAACCATATCATAAGAGAAAAAGCTCAAAATGATAGATGAAAAAATAGGAATAACAGTAAATATACAAAACGCAATTAAAAAAGGAGTTATCATTATATATAATGGCATCTTGCGGGAAAATCCGCTTTTAGATGCTTTTAAATTAAGCTTATTAACCATTAACCCAAACCTCACTTTTTCACATTTTGTTGAGAACCGTATTCTTCAATCTTACGTTTAATCTCGTTATCGGCAACCATACTCCACTCAAGAATGGCATCCTTTGCGGTTGCCTGACCGTTTGTAACATTCCAAAATGCCTGATCTAACGCTCTTGTCAAATAATATCCGCCGGGAATCTCTTTAACCTCAACAACCTGTTGCCATTGATTCATTAAAATTTCTTTATCTTTTTTTGACCAGGATAATCTTGAAAATGCTTCAACATTTGCAGTATCAATTCTTCCAACGGGACCCAAAACAGATTCAAGATTGTTTGAATATCTCACCTGTATATCGGCAGATGTCCACCATTTTAAGAATTCCCATGCAAGCTTTTCTTTACCTGTACCCTTAATGATAACGTTACCTGTACCAGAACCCGTGCTTGCATTATTTATTGTGTCATTTTCACCCATTACACCGGGAAGCGGTGCTACCTTCCAGCGACCTTTAATTTCGGGCGCTGCCGAATTCAAGGTCTGGTAAAGCAAATAGGTATCTATACCCAAAGGCATAGTACCGACTCTAAAACGGGTAAGAAAACTTGCTTCTTTAGGAAGCTTATACTCTGTATAATAATCCGTCCACTCATTAAATACCGAAATTGACTCTTTGGTATTAAGGCTCGAACCGTTAAACTCTTTAGTGTATAACGATAAACCGTTTTGCGCCATAAGTGTCGGGAAAATACTCAAACCGCCGATACCGATATTAACTGTGGTCGTTGCCTGAATTTGTGTATAAGGCAACCAAACCTGCATTTTGTTTCTTTGAATAGTAACCGCACATTCCTTAAATTCTTCCCAGGTTGTAGGTGCAACAAGACCCAACTGATTTAAAATATCCTCACGATAATACATAACGTAAAATGCCTGCGTTGCGGGCAAAGCGTATACGCCGCCCTCGTACTCATAAGGATACATTGCTGTTTTTTGGAAACGCTGTGCTACTTCGTCATAATCATCAAAAGAGGAAAGGTCGTACAACACACCACGCATCGCAAGATTTACCGGCTCTGTTCGTGACATATTAAGCTCAATATCAGGTGGATTGCCCGACAATACACCCTTAACAACCGTAGCATTTACTGCTTGGAAGTTAACCTTAATTCCTGTCTTTGGAGTAAAATCTTCACGGATAAGCATTTGCATAATTTGTGCTTGATCTCGACCGGTATTAACCCAAACCTTTATTGATTCATCACCATCATTTGTTGAAAGGTCAGCATAATCAAGCGAGAAAGAATGAATATATCTCATAACGCTGAAGAATAGCGATTTAAAGAAACCGACCTCTTGTGACTGTGTATCATAATCGGGTGCTGTAAGCAGAATTTGGTCAAGGCTAAGCGGCATTGACTTCATCTCATAAAGCCAAGAACTTAAACTGGTGTAATTAGTGTAGTAATCCGACTTGTATTTATGTGAAGTATACGGATTATCATGCATTGATTTAAGCACACGTGACATATTTGCAATTGCTGCAATTACCGAGTTACTTCTTTTTCCTGATTGTTTTTTCATATCTTCCGAAAGCTTTTCAAGACCTTCATAAAGTTCTTTCAAGGTTTCGTTGAATTTGGGGATTTGCTTGAATAGGTCGTAGTTTCGGTTAGCATCAGGAGTTTCGCCTGTAATCATATTGATTTTTATATATAAATCCCCGATTTCAGTAACCATTTCTTTTAATCGACTATAAAATTCAGCAGTTTCTGCCAAGGTCACATCAAAAGAAATTTCGTGTTTACCTTCAGTCAAATAAATTAAATACGGAGTATCATCTTTGTCAGCAAAATCAGCAATTTGCCAACTCGTCTTATAACCAAATGCAATCGCTTCGGCTTCTGCAAAAGGAGTTTTACCGTCAATTTTCATTGTACGATAAGAAATACCGTTTACCAGATCGCTTTGCTTGAATTTAAAAGCTAATTTGTAAAGACCGGTTTTAGCAACATTGACTTTCCAGGTCAAAACCTGACCAACACTACTCCAGTTTTTAGAGCCAATGTAGTTAATCATCAAATTACGTGGATTTGATGGTGTAACAGAAACACTGTTGTCAGATTTAGGGATAAGCGAATTTGAAGTTTTAATATCAGCCGCTTCTCCTTCAAGTACAATTGGTTTTCCGTTATAATAATCCTTTTTATTATAATTTGCCGAAATTTCCTTATAGCTTCTAACCTTTTCGGGCGCAATTAAAGCAATATTAGCTAAAACAAAAGCTTCTTCCTTCATTTCGACCGTAACAGTATGCTTACCTTTAGAAAAAGCAAATTCATAAGGTTTAACCGCAACACCTTCCTTGTCGGATAAAAGCTGTTCTGTATAAACCGATAATTCGGTTTGTTCGGGTGCTATCTGGTCACCATTTTCATCTTTCTTTACTTTCCCTTTATTGGTCCAGATACGTGGAAGAAATAAGGTTTCCATACCCTCGAAAAGATATTTTCCGTCAACCCTTAAACCGATTTGAATATCCTTAGCCTGACAAGGCAATTGCATATAAGTGAGATTGATATTATAAATACCGCCTTTTGGAACGTTAAATTCATATTTAACACTACCCTTTTGGCTATCCCATTTTATTACATTTAATTTGCCTTCATATTCAGCAAGTTTTTTCACTTCACTGTTTTCTTCAAGAGCAAAATCTGCCCCTTCAAGAACAATATCTTCATTCGCATACTCAAAATCGGAATTTTCCATTCTGTATTTAGCGTAACTTTCATTCCCCAAAAAAGCTTCTGAAATTCCTTTTGGATCAGATTCAGGAGCTGTCCGGGCAGAATAGCCATTAACAACTTGAATAGAACAAAGCAAGCCCACTACAACAAATATTGTCAAAAAACGCTTAATTATATTACTCATAAAACGCTCCGTTTCTCATTAGAAAATCAATGAATTATAATGATTATAGAGTGTCGAAACGCTAAAAAGTGTTTCGACAAGCCGATTTTATCGGCTTAAGCAAAATTAAATCTTTAGAAATTTAATTTTGCCTATATTCAT
>JAZQHX010000243.1:0-16494 GCA_045540835.1 Acutalibacteraceae bacterium
TGTGTTCCACCGTCAACCAAAGACATTTCATACTGCCTTTCCTCTACGCCGATATACCAAGGTTTTATCTCTAATGTTCCGGGGAAACATTTCCATAAAAATGCCAAATCCCGTTCTTCTTCATAAACAACGGTAGCAGTAACCACAACATCACTCGCCGGCATCTCAAATGAAAACTCAGAATTTCTTTTTACGGTTTCTGTGACAATTTCTTTACCACTTTTAGTTCTGACCGTAATTTCAGAGACATTATAATTCATTGCAGAAGATACATAAACCGAAATAAGTTCTTTTTCTTTAGCTCTGGTTTTTGAAAGTGCTATATCTGTATTTTTTACATAGTTAATACCTAATTCATTGGCACCGACATACTTCCTGCCGCTTAAAGCCGTTTGTTTGTCATAAGAAGTTAAAATATTGTAGTAATCTTTTGTTTTCTTACTATTTTCTTTAGTGAAATTAGTAATATTATTTATTCCGTTTATAGATTTTAATATTTTATTGATTTCAGCCTTATCACTTTCTTTGACTACAAGAACAATATTTTTTATGTCTACCGTCTGCTTGCCGTCAAGACCACCTGACACACTCGTCAGATTATAGGTTAATGAGCCGGAATACCATATATCTAAGAATTTAGCATCAACCAATCTTGAAAGTTTGTAAGTTGACCAGCTTTCAGCCTGACTAACATTAACCTTTGCTAAAGTAATTATATCCGGGAAGTACGGTTCTGCGGCATTGAGAGTAAGAACAGCATCTTTAGGTAACTGTTTTGTACTGTTCACCCTATACTCAAACCCTACATAAAGATACGGAGCCAGAGCATTTAAGACCTCTTTATTACTAAGCCAACCGAAATTTAAACTCTTATCATCCAAACTTCCATTTGCCGCTGCATAATTATTCAGGTCGCCTTTTCCTTTTTCGCTGAATGTAGCGCTGTAATACGAACCGGTTTTATCAACTTTTTTATAAACATCATATTTTGCTTTACCATATCCGTCCACAAAATAAGCATTTACTTTGCTTTCCTTATCGGCCAGAACGGTATCGGTATTTGCATCCCAGATAACATAAGTATCCTTCTTGAGTACATTGGGTTCTATCAAATCCGCATCATTTTTAATAGTGGTAAGTTTATCAAATGTCCATTCGCTGTTAGCTTTGGATAAAGCAGAATTTATTGCTTTTTTATCCTTATCATTTATAGTAAGCACAATATCTTTAATATCAACTTTTAAAGTTCCGTTAAATAACTCACATTCACATCTTACTACACCATAACCTGAATAGAAATTTGCAAGTTTTGAAACAGGTATATTTTTAATTTCTATCCATTCCCCTGTTTTTGTTACGGTACCACTTAAAACAGTTGAATTATGAGCTACATTTCTGTCAGCCTCTTCATTTGTAAAACCAAGGTAAATCGGGAAGCTTGTAGGTGCATTTCCGCTTGTAGCATTTGCCGTAATTCTAATCTTAGCACTCACGGTAATATAACCTGCGAGCTTTTCTAAAACGGTATCATCACCTATCCATTCATAGCCTTTGTTTGCGGCTTTGTATCCCATATTAAAATAATGACGGCGATTCCATTCGGATTGTCCCGAGGTTGAATAAGAGTCTGTATATGTAAAATATACTTCTTTGCCTTCTTTTGCGGTAGAAACCGGATTGCGGCTTTCTTCGTCAATTATAGCCGCTGTTGCGTCCGACCCGATTTTTCCCGACCTTAAAGGATTTGCCTGATACAGCGTATAGTCCGTACCTTTGTTTTCTTCTTCCTTGTCATCTTCTTGAGGTTTTTCGGCTATGAGTTTATTAAAAGTCCATTCACTTCCAACTTGGGATAAAGCAGAATCTATAGCGTCTTTATCTTTATCATTGATAGTAAGAACAATATCTTTAATATCAACCGTTAAAGTTCCGTCAAATAATTCACATTCACATCTTACTACACCATAACCCGAATAGAAATTTGCAAGCTGGGTAGCAGGCATATTTTTAATTTCAATCCAAGCTCCGGTTTCCGTAATAACCTTACTTAATGACGTTGAATTATGTGCTACATTTCTATCAGCCTCTTCATTAGTAAAGCCGATGTATATTGGAAATTCTGTCGGTGCAGTTCCGCTTGTGGCATTTGCCATAACCCTGATTTTGGCGCTAACCGTGACATAGCCTGCAAGCTTTTCTAAAACTGCATTATCTCCCATCCATTCGTAGCCTTTATTTGCGGCTTTGTATCCCATATTAAAGTAATGACGGCGGTTCCATTGGGATTGACCCGAAGTTGCATACTCATCGGTATAAGTGAAGTATGTTTCTTCACCTTCTTTTGAAGTATACACATGATTACGACTTGCTTCGTCAGCTATGGATACTGTTGCATCTGCACCAATTTCACCTGCTTTTAAAGGGTCAGCCTTATAAAGAATATAATCTGTATATTTTTCTTCCTCTTTTTCGTCTTCTTGTGGTTTTTCGGCTGTTAGCTTATCGAATGTCCAACTACTGCCGACTTGTGATAAAGCAGAATTTATAGCATTCTTATCTTTATAGTTGACAGTAAGAAGAATGTCTTTTATATCAACCGTTATAGTTCCGTTAAACAAATCACATTCACATCTTACTACTCCATAACCGGAATAGAAGTTTTTAAGCTTTGAAACCGGTATGTTTTTAATCTCTGTCCATACGCCTGTTTCTGTTAATGTTGTGCTTAAAACGGTTGAAGCTTGTGCCACATTTCTGTCAATTTCTTCATTTGTAAGTCCAAGATAAATTGGGAAGCTGGTAGGTGTATTTCCGCTTGTGGCGTTTGCCGTGACTCTAATCTTAGCGCTCACTGTAATATAACCTGCAAGCTTTTCTAAAACTGTATCATCGCCCATCCACTCATAGCCTTTATTTGCGGCTTTGTATCCCATATTAAAGTAATGACGGCGATTCCATTGGGATTGACCCGAAGTCGAATAAGTGTCTGTATATGTAAAATATGTTTCTTCGCCTTCTTTTGCTGTATATACAGGATTGCGGCTTTCCTCGTCAACTATAGCTGCTGTAGCATCTGCCCCGATTTCGCCCGCTCTTAAAGGATTTGCCTGATACAGGATTTGGTCTGTGTAGTTTTCTTCTTCCTTTTCATCTTCTTCATTATCATCCTGCGGCAGATTAGCAATCAATGTTTCAAATGTATATGTACTGCCGTTAGCGGACAAAGCACTATTTATAGCATCACGGTCACTTTCTTTAATTGTAAATTTAATATCTTTAATATCAATTGCAAGTGTTCCGACAAAATTCGGATATGCCTCAGCTTTAAATCCAAAGTAGCCTGAATAAAAATTACCCCAATTTGAGGGAACAGATGAATATTCATTCCATTCATTAGAATTAGTTATATCTACTGTATTGAACTTTGTGGCATATGCATTGTCAACAGTCCATTCATTAGCTGTTCCAAAATAAAATTGTATATCAGAATCAGCCTCACCGCTTTGCACCGTCTGCAACATACGAACCTTGTACGATACTGTTACAAAATTAGAAAGCGCACGCAAAGTGGTATTTTCTTCACTAAGCCAGGAGAATCCATTCACTTGATTGTTTTTGTCCGTTTTAAAATAACTTGTTCTGTTCCACAAATCCGCATTATTATCATAATTGTAAACTGATCGATAATACCAACCGCTTTGAGAATCATTTGCAGTATATACTGATGCGTGGGTGCTGAAATAGCCGGAACTAACAGAAGAAGCCGTTACATTTGTTCCCGCTTCCCCCTGCTTGGACGGATCGGCTAAGAAGATGACATATTCTCTGTCCTCTGGCGAATCTTTTGCCGCTGAAACCAATGATACAACCGGTATACAGCCGATAATTAAAATCAAGCTTAATAAAATAGATAAAAACGCATTTATTCTTTTCATAAAAAAGTCCTTTCGCAGTATTAAACAAAAATATTGACAATTTTCAAAATACCATGCTATAATTAAAAAGAGCTAATCGAATAAAAATATCTGATTTTCGTGTTTTTTTGTTAGTTTTGTCAAATCAAAACACTATTATTCGCATAATAATTATATCATTCTACCTATGTATTTTCAATGGATTATCAATGTGAATATATGGACAATTATGCAAAAGCCGTCGCTAATTTTCTCCAATTTTACCATAATATTTATTTTTTTAACAGCAATAAAACGAAAGGAAAAAAGTGATTCAAATGAAGTATAGTTTTTCGTTTGCCAGTAACCATGAACATTGTGAATTTTACTCAACCAACTATTTTCAGATCAACAACTGCGGTATGGTAAAAGTTGCTGAAAAAAATGGTGTTATTCATTCACGTCCTCCTCGCATAGATTATATGCTGATTTATCTCTTTTCCGGAACCGGAACAGCTACAATAAATGGCAAAAGAAAAAACATGAAACCCGGTGATTTACTGCTGTTAAAACCAGGTGCACCTTTAACATTCACATTTGATTACAATTCAATGCATTTTTGGTTTCACTTCACAGGAAGCGCAGTAGATGATATTTTAAATGAATGCGGACTAAATGACACCAATATTTACAAATTGGGCATTTCTGACGAAATATGGAATTTATGTACTGATATTTGTATGACTCAATCGTATATCAATCCCGGATACATTCTCAGAACAAAAAGTATCTTTTTTGAAATGCTAAGCAAAATTGCGGATATATTAATCCCCTCTCCTAATGAATACAGAGAAGATATTCGTGGTAAAAAAATCTATCCTGCGCTCAAAGATATGTCCATAAACTTTGCCAAAAATCATAAAATAGATTATTATGCCGACCTATGCGGTATAAGCCTTTCAGACTTCCAGCATAGTTTTACAAAAATCACCGGAATATCACCTCAAAAATACCTTATTTCAATAAGAATCAATTTTGCAAAAAATCTATTATATACACCCTCTATTTCCATTAAGGAAGTTGCCCTTGCAGTCGGCTATGAGGATTCGCTTTATTTCAGTCGTATATTTAAGAAATCTGTTGGTATGTCGCCCAGAGAATATATGATGAAGCATAAAGTTACAAACAGCAAAAAATAAACTCAAAAGTTCATAAAAAGTTCCCGACCGATTCTGATGTTTGCAGAATCGGTCAGGAACTTTAAATTTTAAATATTTTTTATTTTTAAAGGATTGGAAAATTACTCGGCCAATGCGTATGCTTCCACCCAATCAACATACATAGTTGCAGGCAATTTTGAAGCATCAAACGCACCGCCCCATGAATCATCTTTACAGGGATTACCCAAAGAGAATACCAGTTCCATAGCACCGCAATTCTCCGAAACACCTACGCCTTCATAAATATGCGCAAGATTACCATCAAGGTAGAAATATATAGCATCGGGAGTCCATACGGCCGAATAAATATGCCATTTACCTGCCAAATCAGTACCCTGCAATTGGTCATTTGTATGGTATCTGTGCATAGCTGACCAACCGTTCCAATGAACTGATGCTGCAAAACGATCTTTCCATGTAGAATAGTATTCAACTATATCAATTTCTCCGCCTGACCACTGAGGATTACGCACATTCTTTATATAATCATTACCGTTAGTTTTGAGCCAGAAAGCACTATTTACAAGACCTTCGGCAGGAGTTTTAAGTCTTGCAGAAAAACTTCCGTAAGCCTGTTTAAAGCCTGCACCCGAAGCCACACTGGGTATTTTTGCGTCTGTTGTAGCAGTAAGTGCTAAAGCACCGTCTGAAATAAATGGCGCAACCTCTGATTCTGCCGAAGTCCAAACATCACTGTTTAAAGTATCAAAATCATCTTTAAAGGTGGTTTCTGTACTGAATTTCTGGAAATCGAAAGTATATCTGCCACTTTTACCAAGATATGTTACAGTAACGGTAAGCTCTTCGTCTGACATACGTACTTTATAAGGAACAGTAATATTTAATCCGTCTACTGTAACCTCATCATTGTTTGTCGAAACCTCATACAGCGAATCAATATTCAGACCGCTTTCTCTATCGGTCGCAACAATAGTATATGTCGCATCCATTCCTGCTACACCGGGATGCTCTACATCAAGATTTACAATAATATCATCATTGTACACCTTTTTAGTTTTGCTTGTAAGCAGTGTCCGACGAATAGAAACAAGGTCTGCTGCATCTACTGTGAAAGAAGAATCGGTATCAACCCTTTTTGATATATACTCAGGCAAATATGTGATTCCTGCTATATACTTTTTAGTACGCACAAGGTCACGAACGTTTACTGCATTATCACTATTAACATCGCATGCCATACCCTCGGCACTTTCAAGCATACAAGCGTAAACATCAACATATTTTTCTTCGCCTATATCATAATATCCGTATGTACGCTCTTTTAAGAAATTTGTGATATTAACAAAATCAGATGTTTTAGGAACAAGCATATTTATATTATCATAATCGATATACTTAAATCCTATTTTTATATCCCTAATATCAATATTTATACTTTCTGACAGACCCGAAACTGTAAGTTTAACGTCACCATTACTCCAGTTTCCATCAAAAGCTTCGGCTGATATTTTGCCTTCATATGTACACCATTTGTCGGCATCCTTAAGTGAAACACTTGCAAAAGGTGTGTTTCCGGATGTATCGGCACTGATATTCATTACTGCATCTTGTGATACATTTCCAGCTCGATAGTCAAAGCTCACATAGAAATATGCTGCCATCTTATCAAGATATTCTTCACTGGCTAACCAACCGAAATTCTCAGTTGTACTATCAAATCCGCTCTCTACAATTACTTGTGAATCAGTATTTATATCAAAACTATAATAACTGCCTTCGTCCGTTTTGATAGAAGTATTTTCTAAAGCATTAGCTCTGTCTGCATTAGCATACCATACAATATCTGTTAAATTTGCCGATGGGTCAAAGCATACAAGGTCATCAAACGAAAGACCGCTACCGGTATTATAAAGAGCCGCATTTATCTTGTCACGGTCCTTAACGTTAATAACAACCTTTATATTGCGCAAGTCAATAATTGTATTGTCCGCTATTCCACCTATATCAGAGTAAATATTATAACAAAGATATCCATTATACCACGTATGACCGCTTAAAACCTTATTTTGGTCCGAGGTAGTTGGTTCAACTGTAATCCATCCGCTTTCTGCTACGTTTAAGGCTTGCTCAGTCAACTTATAAACATTAGCGTCATACTCATTTGCAGCATTTAATACTATCTTTGTATCCGAAGGCAATACAGCACTATCAGAAGAAATCCTGTACTCAAATGTTGTGTGCATATAAGGTGCTATCGCATTAAGTACATCCTCATTGCCAAGCCAACCATAACCTATGCTGCTATTATTAACATTACCTATAATTATACTACCTGTGTTCTTTCCACCGTTAGTACCCTCGGTTGCATCAATGTTCAAATTATAATAAAAACCGTTTTCGTCCTGAGAAATATCTGCATAACCGTAAGATTTATAACCGGCAGCAAATACATATGCCTGTGGATTAGCAAACTTAAGATCCACTTGAGCTTCATCTTCGTACAATGTAGGATCAGCTTCCCAAATGGTCAAATATCTATCAGGCTCAATTTCTTCTGTTGTATCGTCATCGCCCTGTGGTTTTTCAGCAGTAAGCTTATCAAAAGTCCATTCACTTCCAACCGATGTTAAGGCGACGTCTATTGCATTCTTGTCCTTATCACTGATAGTAAGAACTATGTCCTTTATATCTACGGTCAGAGTTCCGTCAAATAATTCACATTCACATCTTACTACTCCATGACCCGAATAAAAGTTTGTAAGTCTTGATACTGGTATATTCTTAATTTCAGTCCATACCCCTGTTTGTGTCAGAACTTGACTTAAAACTGTGGAATTCTGTGCCTCTTCTTTGCCAAGGTCACCGTTTGTAAGGCCAAAGTAAATTGGGAATTCTGCAGGTGTATTTCCGTTCGTAGCATTAGCAGTCACTCTTACCTTAGCGCTCACAGTAATATAACCTGCGAGCTTTTCTAAAACTGTATCATCGCCCATCCACTCATAGCCTTTGTTTGAGGTTGTGTATCCCAAATTAAAGTAGTGACGGCGATTCCACTGAGATTGACCTGAAGTAGCATAATCATCAATATATGTAAAAAATGCTTCTTCTCCCCCGCTTGCGGTATACACAGGATTGCGGCTTTCCTCGTCAGCTATAGCTGTTGTAGCCTCTGCGCCTATTTCACCGGACATTAACGGATTAGCTTTATATAAAACGTAGTCCTTTATAATACTATTTGAATAACTTTCAACTAATCGGTCGTATGTCCAATCACTTCCCGCAGCGGCTAATGCTGCGTTTATAGCATATTTATCTCCGCTATTCAAAGTAAAGGTTATATCCTTTAAATCTATTGTAGCTGTACCTATAAAATTAGGTTCAATATCACATTTGAAATATATGTAACCACTATAAAAATTCGACCAGCTTGAAGGAGTAGCGGTATATTCAACCCACTCTGAGAGCTTTGAAACCTCATAATAACCAAACTCGGTTGCGTATCCTCTATGTTCAGTCCATTCCTGAGCGGTTCCTGTATGCAGATATACATTAACACCGTCTGCACCGCTTACATTCACACGTGCTTTAAAAGTAACATCAATAAATCCGCCAAGTGCGCCCAATGTAGTGTCATCACCTAACCACTGCAAGGTTCCACTGTTATATCCGGATTTAAAATAGCTTGTTCTGTTCCATACTTCAGCCTGATTATCGTATGTGCTGACTGCTCTGAAGAAATCGCCCGCTTCTTCGGTTGCTGTATAAACATTGTCATAACTTGAAATATATCCGCTTTCTGCACCTGTTGCTGTAACATCTGTACCTATATCACCCAAAAGTGCAGGATCGGCTTTGAATATAGAAACATCTTCTGTAAAGCGTTCTATAAGTGTATCAAAGGTCCAACTGCTGCCGTTTTCTGCCAAAGCATTGTTAATAGCTTCACGGTCACTTCCTTTAATTGTAAACTTAATATCCTTAATATCAATTGAAAGTGTTCCGACAAAGTTAGGATATGCTTCTGCCTTAAAACCAAAAAATCCCGAATAAAAATTTCCCCAGCTTGAAGGTGTGCAAGAAAACTCATTCCATACATTAAAATCAGTTATATCTACTTTATCAAACTGAGTAGCATAAGCATTATCGAGAGTCCACTCATTTGCTGTTCCAAAATAAAACTGTATATTGGAATCAGCCTCACCGCTTTCAATCGTTTGTAACATACGAACCTTATACGATACTGTTACAAAATCCGAAAGCGCACGCAAAGTGGTATCATGCTCATTCAGCCAAGAAAATCCATCTGCCGCACTGTTTTTATCTGTTTTGAAATAGCTGGTTCTGTTCCACAAATCAT
Source organism: Acutalibacteraceae bacterium (assembly GCA_045540835.1). GTDB lineage: Bacteria > Bacillota > Clostridia > Oscillospirales > Acutalibacteraceae > UBA737. The sequence continues at coordinate 9,432 of JAZQHX010000243.1, forward strand.
CATCGCTTACATTGTCATAACTATATACCGAATGATAATACCAGCCATCCTCTTGACTGCTTGCAGTAAATACAGAGTCGTGAGTACTGAAATAATTGGAATCAATAGATGAAGCGGTTACATCAGTTCCTGCAATGCCCTGTTTAGACGGATCTGCTAAAAATATGGTATATACGTCAGATTCTGTACTTTCTGCTGATACCATATATCCAACAGGTATACAACCAACAATCAAAAGCAAAGTTAATAAAATGGATAAAATTGAGTTGATTTTTTTCATTAAAAACGATTCCTTTCACATAATTTATTAAAATTTTGCGCCTTATCAAACATCGACGATTTATAAGCACCACCTTTAATTAAATGTTCTTTGCAAAACCAAAAACATAATTCTGACCGAAAAAATCGTTAATTTCACCAAATATATTAGTGTTTTACACTAATAAGCATAACATTTTGCCTATTGTTTTTCAATGGACTATTATTACGAATATATGGACAATCGTGCAACATTTCATAAACAACGTTTGATTTTTACCTTGGGTGTATTTTCATTAACATATGCTATCTCATGTAATTAACATTAACGGATTCAGCATAGTTATAAATAAAATCAGCACGGCGTGATACCGTGCTGAAAAAGCTTTATTTAAATTCTTATGCTATGAGCCAAGCAAACCGTTCTATATTGTTACTGCTGTATGTACGGTAGATTTGCTGATTTTAAAAACCTTTGCCGCTGCTCTTACAGTAGCACCCGTATCGAGTATGTACTCCCCTAATATTACCGCACGGTGGGTGGACTCTTCTCTCATACAATCAACTCCTAAAAGGACTATAATGGTTATCATTTGGCTTCAAATCGACTGTCGCATCTTGTCGTTTCGGCAAATAAATATCATTATTTAATTGTATGATTTTTTATTTTCAATTATGTATGAACGCATCAAAAATCATATTTAAAAAGAATATCAAATTTGCTGTTCTTTGTATTGACTTAAAAAGGTTTGTGTGTTATACTCATTTTGCGAATTTAAAAAATGAGTATAACACACAAGATATAATGAGGAAGGCTATGAGTAATAACATTTTTATAGAACTTAAAACCGAATATGAATTTTTAACTGCGGTTGAAAAAAGTATTGCCGATATTATTCTTTCTGACCCGAAAAAATTTATCAGCTATACAATGGCTGAGTTGTCGCAGGTTTCGGGAGTTTCGCAAGGGAGTATAAATAATTTTTCCAAAAAATTCACGTCAAGCGGTTTTTCTGCACTCAAACTCAAAGTAGCAGGCTGCATTTCCGAATTTAAAGAAATTCCCTTTGCCGTAATTGACAAATCCCAAGGAATAAAAGCGGCTATGGAGCTTAAGATTGAAGAAGCCGTTACAGCCTTTAAAAATGCGCTTGCAATTAACGATGAAACGGTTTTAGAATCGGCGGCAAAAAAAATTATGTCTGCTAAAAAAATTGAAATTTACGGCATTTTCCAGTCAGGTTTAGTCGCAAAAGACCTATGCTTTGCGCTCATACAGTTGGGAATTCCCGCCACCTTCGTTGATGATACCCTTATGTGCTCGGTTTCGGCTTCTATGCTCGATAAGGATAGTCTTGTAATAGCGGTCTCCTCTACCGGACAAACGAAGGAAATAGTCGATGCTGTGCAAATAGCAAAAAACAACGATGTGCCAATTATATGTATTACTTCCAACAAGAATTCCTTGCTTGCAAAAATGTCTGATTACATCTTACTTGCGGCTTCGAGCGGAATCTCAATAAGCGACCGACCGGACGAAATACGTATGACTCAATTGCTGCTGATTGACACTATTTGCTCTTATATCAGAAGTATAATAGACTTAGAGGGCAAAAACCATTACTATAAATTAAACGAAATTTTAAGCTCACACAGTATTAAAATAAAGGATTGAGGAGACTTGTATGTTTAAAATAAGTAAAAAAGCCAAAGAAGCAATTTTGCTCGGCGGCGTTTGTACAATATCATATCTTGCCGTATACTTAGCCAGAAATGTATTAAGCACCGTATCTACACAAATGGTAAGCGAAGGGATTTTTGACAAGGAATTTGTAGGAAGCCTTTCTTCGGTTTACTTTATTGCCTATGCAATCGGTCAGCTTATAAACGGAATTATAGGTGATAGAATCAAAGCTAAATATATGATAAGCTGCGGGCTTTGCTTTGCAGGTATTGCGAATTATATCTTTTCTCTTGTACCTGCAAACCGATTTTTTTCTTACTTAGCCTACGGAATGTGCGGATTTTTCCTTTCTATGATTTATGCGCCTATGACCAAGGTTGTAGCTGACAGTACCGAACCGATTTACGCTACACGTTGCGGAGTAAGCTATACCTTTTCAAGCTTTTTCGGTTCCCCCTTAGCAGGTATTTTAGCAGCATTTTTCGCTTGGCAGGGTGTTTTTGCAATAAGCAGTATAGCTCTTATTCTTATGAGTATTGTCTGCTTCACTATTTTCTGCCTTTTTGAAAGAAAAGGAATAGTTAAAAATGTTCCTTACAAAAAGCCCGAAAGAAAGGGCGGCAGTATTAAACTACTTATTGAAAACCAGATAATACGTTACACCCTTATTTCCTTACTGACAGGAATAATCCGGACAACCGTTGTTTTCTGGTTGCCTACATATATTTCCGAATACTTAAAGTTTTCCGAAAAGGAATCTTCACTTTTATTCTCAGCCGCAACTCTTATAGTATCCTTTACCGCATTTGTAGCCCTTTTGGTTTACGAAGCACTGAAACGCAATATGAATTTATCGGTACTTATATTCTTTATTATATCGGCAGTAATGTTCGCTTTAGTTTATGTAACAAGAGAGCCAATGCTTAATTTAATATTCATAGTTCTTGCTATTATGGCATCAAACAGCGCCGCCTCAATACTGTGGAGTATGTACTGCCCAAGCCTTACCTACACCGGCATGGTATCAGGCGCTACGGGATTTTTGGACTTTATAAGCTATATGGCGGCAGCTCTGTCATCTACAATTTTTGCAAATGCCGTCGATACTATCGGCTGGGGGAATTTAATACTTGTATGGTTCGGACTTATGGTTGTAGGTGTAATAATCACCTTACCGCTTGAAAAAATATTCAAAAAAGCAAAAGCCCGGTAAAACTCAAAAAAGTAGAACTTATATAGGACGTTCTCTAAGGATAGTAAAAACAAAAGGATGTGTAGAAAACTCTACACATCCTTTTGACATTCTAAAAAACTACTGTTTTAAAATTAAATATTTAATTTAGCAAACCTCTGCAATGTCGAACAACTTCTTAGGTAATTCGTCCTTATCGGCAGAAACTGTGAAGATAAATTCAACATCCTCAATCTTGCCTACTCTCTCTAAGAAAGCAACAAGCTCATCATAATCTCTTGTTCCGATTCTAAGTGTTGCATCACCGAAAATGTGAGTAACATCGTGGTTGCCGGCCTTAATGCCGCTAACCAGACCATAATACTCGCCGTAGCCCGCAATACCATAATCTTCCGAATCAATAAGACGTGCTTTATGGGTAACAGAATAGGTCAGAGTGTCGCCCTTTTCTATGCAGACAACATTTCCAAGACTCTTAGCGGTTGCTTCGTTTACCATGTCAACCAACTTTTTAGTCTTTCCTGAACCTTTTTTTCCGATAATGAGTTTAATCATTTGTACCACTCCTTGATATATTTTTTCTGCCATACGGCAGTAACTTCTGAAATTATTTGCCGAGTCTTGCTTCAAGCTCTGCTTTCTGCGCTTCGTAACCGGGCTTACCTAAAAGAGCAAACATATTCTTTTTGTAGCTCTCAACTCCGGGTTGGTCAAAGGGATTTACACCAAGCACATAGCCCGAAATAGCACAAGCCTTTTCAAAGAAGTAAATAAGCTCGCCTAAGTTTTCCTCGTCAGGCTTATCTACATTGATTACAAGATTGGGAACTCCGCCGTCTGTATGAGCTAAAACTGTTCCCTCAAATGCCTTTTCGTTTACAAAGGACATTGTCTTACCGGCTAAGAAATTAAGTCCGTCACCGTCATTATCCTCTTTCTCGATAACAACGTCCTTATCGGTTGAGCCAAAGGTTACAACCGTTTCAAACATCAAACGTGCGCCGTCTTGCACATACTGTCCCATAGAGTGCAGATCGGTAGAGAATATAACCGATGCCGGGAAAAGACCCTTATTGTCCTTACCCTCACTCTCACCGAACAACTGCTTGAACCATTCAGCCATCATTGCAAAGCGAGGCTCATAGGATACCAGCAATTCAACCGACTTACCCTTACGGTAAAATGCATTACGAACTGCCGCATAAAGGTAACAGTCATTTTCTGCTACATCAGCAACGTTATATTTTTCCTTTGCCTTTGCAGCACCTGCCATCAATTTATCAATATCTGCGCCTGCAGCGGCTATCGGCAAAAGACCAACTGCTGTAAGAACAGAGAATCTTCCGCCTACATCATCTGGAACAACAAAACATTCGTATCCCTTTTCGTCTGCCAAGGCTTTAAGTGTTCCTCTTGCCTTATCAGTAGTGCAATAAATACGCTCGGCGGCTTCCTTTTCACCGTACTGCTCTTCTAAATACTTTCTGAAAACTCTGAAAGCAACTGCGGGTTCTGTTGTAGTACCTGACTTTGAAATAATGTTTACAGATACACGTTTGCCCTCACAAAGCTTTATCATATCAGCAAGGTAAGAACCGCTTATGCTGTTTCCTGCGAAGTAAATTTCGGGTGCGCCGTCACGTAAAGAATTATAGTACGGACCCTTTAAAAACTCGATAGCGGCACGTGCACCGAGATATGAACCGCCTATACCGATAACGATTAAAACATCGGTATCCTTGCGAATTTTTTCTGCTGCTTTCTTTATGCGTGCAAACTCTTCCTTATCATAATTAACGGGAAGGTCTACCCAACCTAAGAAATCATTTCCTAAACCTGTTTTTGCATTTACTGCATTATGTGCTTCGATAATCTGATTTTCAAGACCTTTAATATCATTCTCTCTCAAAAAAGAAGCGGCATAAGCAGAATTAAAACTGACTGCCATATTTGTACCTCCGAAAATTAACGGTTTCCGCCGTCGTGAATATCTTATGTTCCTATTGTACAATATTTTTGTGACATTTGCAAGATAAAATACATTTTATTTACCAAAAATTTTAATAAATGTAACCAATTGTCATAAAAATGGCAGTTTTTTTATCAAAAAAAGGCTAAAAAGGGACTAAAGCTTGAACAAACCTTTAATTATTCTGACAAGACTTACAGCGAATGTCATTTTCTTTACTTCACTTTGTGCCGTTATGGGAATACTACCGATTTGTTCCTCGCCCGAAAATACATTAACATAGCCTAAAACTTCTCCTTTTTCTATCGGTGCGGATATATTTTCATTCCACTTAGTAACCCTTTTTATCTCCTTTTTAGCAGATTTGGGAAGCAGCATATCAACCGTGCTTTCTGCCTTTACCTTTACTGTCGGCACAACGCCGCCTTCAACCTCCTTTTCGGTTTCCTTAAGCTCTGATTCTACTTTAGAAAAGCTATAATTCGCAAAGCCGTAATCGAGCAATTTCTTTGCTCCCTCAAAGCGGTCGGCACTCGTCTCGCCTGCTAAAACCACCGCCACAAGAGAAAGCCCCTCCCTTTCGGCAGATGCTGAAAGACAGTATTTTGCCGTGCTTGTAGTTCCGGTTTTAAGTCCCGTTGTACCTTTATAAAAACGGACGAGCTTATTGGTATTTACAAGCTCACTTTTACCGTCACGCAAGGAATCCATCCAAACTGTTGAATACTCTTTTATAAGCTCGTGGCGAATCAGCTCGCAGGACATTATTGCAACATCGTGAGCAGTAGTCAAATGTCCCTTAGCATCAAGCCCCGTGCAGTTTACAAAGTTTGTGTTATCCATTCCAAGCTCGCTTGCCCTTTGATTCATTAAGGCTACAAATGCTTCCTCGCTACCTGCAATCAGCTCACCTAAAGCCACGCAGGCATCATTAGCAGATGCTATAACGGTTGCCTTTAAAAGCTCGTGCACCGTCATACATTCCCCGGGTTCAAGCCAGATTTGTGAGCCACCCATACTGCAGGCGTGTTCACTTGCACTCACCTGTGTTTCAAGTGTAAAATCCTTTCTGTCGAGCGCTTCCATTACAAGTAATAGCGACATTATTTTGGTAATAGACGCAGGAGGCAATTGCTCGTCGGAATTGGATTCGTATAAAATTTCACCCGTTTGCGGCTCCATAAGTATTGCGGATTTTGCCTTGATTTCGATTGTCTGCCCTATATTGGTTGCTGCCGTTTCTGTGGATAAGGGCACATTTATATCCGAAATATCACATTCGCTTGACACCGTAATTTCCGTTCCCTTTTCGGCTCCTGCCACCACCGTACTGCCCGACAAAATAATAATAGAAACCATTAACGCTAAAATTTTCTTCAAAATAAAACACCCCAAACATATTATCCGTTCATAGAATAATATGTTTAAGGTGTAATTTTAATTACATCGTCAATAAATACATCGTCAATAAAGATTGAAAAAATAACATTCTAATATAAATTTCAAATAATTTTATTAAAACCCAATATCACATTTGATGCGCCGCAGGCTCCTTTAATTCCGAATTACGCATTCCGAATTCCGAATTATTTTATTATTCCTCCGCCTATTACAACATCGCTGTAATAAAATACTGCTGCCTGCCCGGGGCTGGGTGCTCTTTGCGGGGTTGCAAACTCTATCATAATACCGTCTTTATGGGGATAAATTACCGCCGGCTGTTCTTTGTGTCGGTAGCGAAGCTTTGCGGTTACAGGCATGGCGGTCTCAAGAGAATCAAAGGGAATAAAATTAGTATCCTCAACATAGACCTGCCTTTTAAACAGATGCTCCTCGTCACCTAAAACCACACGGTCGGTTTCGGGATTTTTATCTATTACAAACTGCGGTTTTCCGAGGGCAATTCCGAGTCCTTTTCGCTGACCGATTGTATAATGAATAACACAAGTCGGGGGCCAAG
>JAZQHX010000244.1:0-11159 GCA_045540835.1 Acutalibacteraceae bacterium
ATACATAACAAATGAATAGGAAGAGGAGGATACTTTATGTATCAGTACAACACTATGTCTCCAACACTCCGAAAAGTTGCTGTGTATGCCCGTGTTTCAACCGAACACGAAGCCCAGTTGAATGCACTTGAGAACCAAATCGACTGGTATAAACCAATACTCGCACAACATCCCGAATGGGAAATCGTGCGTATGTATGTTGATGAAGGCATTACGGGAACTTCGGCTCAAAAACGCCCTCAGTTCTTACAGATGATTGAGGACGCAGGAACCGGCGAGTTTGATTTAATTCTGACTCGTGAAGTTTCCCGTTTTGCCCGTAACACAGTTGATACCCTGCAATACACGCGAAGCCTAAAGGCACAGGGTGTTGAGGTGTTTTTCATCAACGATAATATCAGAACCTTTGACGGAGACGGAGAGTTAAGACTTACTATTATGGCTACTTTAGCACAGGACGAGAGTCGCAAGACCTCCATCCGTGTTAAGAGCGGACAGCAAACATCAATGGAGAACGGCGTCTTTTACGGCAATGGTAATATCCTCGGCTATGACCGAATTGAGACAATTTTCAACGGCAAGAAGCAAGTTGACTTTGTTATCAATCCAGAGCAAGCGAGGACTGTACGGATGATTTATGACTGGTATCTTGAGGGTATCGGCATCCGTGCAATTAAGTTCCGCCTCGAGCAAGCAGGCAGACTTACCGCTATGGGAAAATCAAATTGGCACGAAAGTAATATCTCAAAGATATTGCAAAATAGTTTTTATTGTGGTATAATCACCTATCACAAAGAGTTCACACCTGACTTCCTTGAGCAGAAAAAGATACGCAACTTCGGTGATATCGAGCTTACGAAAGTCAAAGGGTCTCACGAGCCTATTGTCACAGAGGAAGAGTTTGAGCGCGTGCAACAGATGATTGCAAGCAGACGCAAAGAACTGTCTAATGTGACCGCAGGTAAGCGTAAGACCAAGGGCGTGAAACAGCCAGGAGATGTCTGGACAGAGCTTCTCATTTGCGAGTGCGACCACAAGTTCAACCGCAAGATTTGGCATAGGCTTGAAGATAAAGTCCAGTATGGTTACCAATGCTACAGTTCAATCAGAACTGGTACGGTCACCACAAGAACCCGAAAAGGCTTATCTCTTGAAGGTGTTTGTAGGACTCCAATGATTGCTGGGTGGAAACTACAGATGATGGCAAAGCACATCTTCCGTGAATATCTTACCAACACAGCAGAAGTAATTGCTCTGGCAGAGTCTATGCTTGCCAGACACATCGATGATGAAGATAAGCTCGAAGATAATGCAAGACTAATTGAGCAGAAGCAGAAAGAACTGTCCAAGCTTAATAAGCGTCTGCATAACCTCATTGAGATGAGAGCCGACGGCGAAATCACCAAGGATGTGTTCAAAGACAAGAAAGACGAAATCGAGCAACGAATCGCCACAATCCAAAAAGAACTGGACGAGCTCCAGCCACAGGAGACTCCGGTGGACGATGCTTCCCACGACGAGAAAATTACCTTACTCAAGTATTATCTTGAGCAGTCCGTAAACCCCGATGACGACCAGGATATCCCTGACGATGTTATTAAAGCCTTTGTAACGAAGGTAGTTGTTCACGAGAGCAGCTTTGACTGGTATCTACGCTTTAGCCCAGACAAAACGCCACATTCACTGGGTGTGGATGGCAGACGGAAGAGCACTGCGAAGATTTCCTCCCTTTGTTCACCGCAACACAGGCTGCTATCAAGGATATGAAATAATCATAGTCTACTTGTTTTGGGGCAATACCCAATAACAACCGATTTGTAAAAATCAATATCAATGAACAGACCTTGAAGGAGAAATCCTTTGAGGTCTTATCTTTTGCTCTGAACAGTGATGAAACCTTGATTTAGGCTAAAATTTTGCCAATAAAATAACGATTTTATTGTCTTAAAAAGAAGAGGGCAGATGATATAAAACTTTGCCCCAACCGTGATACAGACCTTTGCCCCATGACATTACTTTTACTTCGCAGAATTTACGCTCACCGAAAAGGATGCTAAGGAATATAAATATTCCAAATCCACAAAACAACGTGTGCATAAATGGAAAGATATTAAAGTAAAACTCTATATCTAACAGAACTCCCAGATTACAGAAATGTAACCGGGGAGTTTTTTGCTCTATTATAAATGTTGGGAAATCAAGTAAAGCCTATTTAATTTAATGGTGGATACCATAGTATAAATCAAAGTTTTCCGTAGAACGTTTTTTATATTGCTCGTAAAGAATTGAAAAGTCTCTATCAAGATTATCAATAAGTGTTTAAAAGTGTGATATATATCGTTGAAAACGGTTGTTGTAACATGATAAAGCATAATAGATATTTCAAAATATTGTAAAAGAGGATATCGTACATGAACTGCACTTCCGTGAGTATAAAGCTGTCGATTTTGATTCCGCTTGCAAGGCGGTATTCCAAAAATACTCTGAAACTTATGAGGAAAACTGGGCAGGACGGATTATTTGGGCTCATAACAAATTAACGAAAGAAGGGAATCCGTTATATTGGTCTAATATTAGAGAATTGACAGGGGTTAAAAGGGGAAATATGGATTATGTTTCCACTAAATTCGTTAATTATAAATCCAACTATGGGATATTATCGTGTTGAAAAAAACAACTCCGTAAGTAAGATTTTTTGAAACTTACTTACGGAGTTATTATCTATGGTGGTTAAATATTGTTTAAATAATATACATATCGATATGAATATAAATAATAAATTCTATGTTATGAGAGACTTTTTCTATATTCTTTTGCGGTCATTTTAAATATCTTTTTAAAGGAATTTGAAAAATGGGCGCTATCATAAAAACCGCAAGCAAGGGCAATGTCGCTTATTGGCATTTCGGGATGCTCTAAAAGTAACTTTTTAGCTACGGTAAGACGATAATCTAATAAGTAATCATTGATTGAAACTCCCATTTCCTGCTTGAATTTGGTTGCGGTGTGAGATGGGCTCATATGAATATGATTGGCAATGTCGCTTATTTGAATCTTGTTTTCATAATTCTGCATAATGTAGTCAATTACTTTGTAAGAATGGTTGGAATAACCTATTGAATCGCTTGAGTTGAGCAATGGAATGCAGTATTCGGTATAACCTTCACTGGGTGCAATTTCAAAATTATAGCTTATAAGCTGATCGTTGTCCGGATTGTAGATTACTACGCCAAAACGCAAATGCATATTGCATTTAGCATAAAACTGCAAATATGCTGTTTCACAATAAGAACATAAATCGGCGGTAAAATTATGGACATCACGAAAAATCCAAATGTGATATATTGTATCTTCGTTTGCGGATATCAGCAAGAAATTTTTATTCATTTTATTGTCATATACATCAGACAAGGTTATGTTTTTGTTTTTTGGTTCAAACTGCTGATTGTTACTTGCTGTAAAAACAGATAGTAATCGGCTTGGAGGTTTGTTTACATTTGGATTTGAATCAAAAATTTTAAGATTGCTGATGTATAACTTACAGCCCTTAGGCATAATTGTAAATGGGCTGTATTTTGAACTGATTCCAATTATTCGGGAGTTTTTAAAAATATCGATGTGATTTTCTTTATTTTTGCTTATAACTCTTAAAATAAGCAAAAGCAGATTCCCTTGTATTTGTATTATATGACCCGTTTTATTAAAATTACGAAAATCTTTGATATTTACTATATATTTAATTGCTTCATCATTACTGCTAAAGGTGGTAATACGTGGAAAAATGGTGATTACACGTCGGTTTTGGATGGGTGTTTTAAGGGCTTCGTCAAAGTTTAAGAAAGAATTTTGGACAAACGTAGTATTACAGGTGTATAAGAAGAATGATATTTTGAGATATTCTAAATCGTCAGTTTTGTTTTTAATAGTATAATATTGCATACCATAAGGGAAGAAAACAACATCATTCTTTTTGACAGTGTACTGTGATGTTTCGCCGTTTCGAACGTCGGTTATTTCATAAGTGACACTACCGTTTAATATACAATGAAACTCATCGCTTCGCACGATTTCTTTAGTAAGAGTGATTTCGGGATTTTTAACTAACTCTATATTAGTTACGGAGGGTATATAATATGGATAATTGTCACATCTCCAATAGGATAATACGGGCGAAAAATTCGAATTACTATTTATCATAAAAAAATCCTTTCGATATTTTTTCCAATTTGTAAAAGCAAATGTTTTTTTGAAAAAATCAATTTTTTAGAAATATGAAGACAAAAATCCGCTTTCCTTTTGTAAGTATAACACATTTACTCGGAAATTTAAATATTTTTTTTGTAATTTTTCTCAAAAAATACAAACTGGAACCATTTGGAAGATATAATTGAAGTTGCGGTGTATATACAATAATAATCAAAGGATTTTACAATTATATTTTTGGCGTGTGTTTTATAATAATTATGTAAATTGTGGTTTTGGTATTTTATAAAAGGAGGTTAAAGGCGTGAAGCGGTTTATTTCCCTGCTTATAGCTTTATGTATCATTATAACCGTTTTTTCTGCTGTAAGCATCATAAGTTCCTTTGCTTCGGAAGCAAAATACAACGAAGATGAACTTTTAAAGCTTACCGCAAAAAGTGGTACATATGACGATTTTTTAATCAATTCAGCCTATGAACCTCAAGGAGACAGAATAGAACTTGATTCAGAATCTGCTGAACTTCTCTCAGATGGGATTAAATGGCAGATAGTAGCAGATGAAAACTCAAGATATTACATAAAGATTAAATATCGTGCCGTTTCCGATAGTCTTGCCGACAGTCAATGCATTTGCTTAGTGAATGGGGAAGTACCTTATGCGGAACTTGATGGTTTTGTTTTACCAAAAGAATATGAGGATTCTTCTTCACCTAAGGTGGATATATATGGAAATCAGATAGCACCAAAACAGGTTCTTTTAAGAAAATTTTGCGAAAACTATGTCTTTGATTATACGGGAGTTTATTCTTTGCCGCTTTCTATAAATTTAGAAAAAGGGAAAAACAGTCTCACTTTAAAATATTCAAAAGACGAGCTTGAAATAGCGTCGGTAGTACTCGTTCCGGCATACAGTAATGTTTTGTACGACGAGTATAAGGAAAAACATTCAGACAAATCGGTTTATACGGGTAGCAATATTAAATATCAGGGTGAAAATGCTGATTTTAAGTCGGATTCGGTGTTGTATGCTACAAGTGATAAATCTTCTGCAGCGGTAGAACCGGTCAAAACCGGAAATATTATTCTTAACACCATAGGCGGAAGCAATTGGAAAAAATCAAATCAATATGTTAAATGGAATGTTGACGTGCCCAATGATGGTCTTTACAGTATAAGTCTAAAGTACAAACAGGACCAAAATGTTTCGCAACGTGTAAGAAGGGCAATATACATAAATGGCGAAATTCCTTTTCTGGAAGCCGAAAGTATTGTATTTGAATATTCCTCCGATTGGCAAACGCTTACATTGGGGGAAGAAAAAGAGTATCTTTTCTATCTGAAAAAAGGAAAAAATGAAATTAAACTTCAATCCACCTTAGGTCATACCGACAAGATTGTGCGTGTGGTAGATAATTGTGTAAATGAGCTTAATTTGGTTTATAGACAACTTTTGGTGGTTTTGGGTTCGCAGCCTGACCTATCTAAAGATTATAAGTTGGATAAAAATGTTCCACATATCATAAATCATATGGCGGAATTGGCAGACAGACTCGATAGTGCGGCAGGCATATATAATCGGGTTAACGGCAAGAAAACTTCTACCTCCGCAACCCTTGAGGCAATTGCACGTCAATTACGGAAAATGAATGAAGATAGTGATACAGTGCCTTCGGAGTTTTCGTATTTTAAAACCAACATAGGCTCATTGGGAACTTCGCAGGCAACAATGAAGCAGCAACCTCTTAAATTGGATTATTTCCTGATAGCGGGTGCTTCACCCGAATTACCTGATGCAAATGCAGGATTTTTTGAGGATTTGTATTTTAATCTTAAGGAATTTTTGTTTTCCTTTACAATCGATTATGCGGCAATAGGTTCGCTTGAGGAAAAAAATAACAGTGATAATACCGTAAAAGCCTGGATAACAAGTGGACGTGATCAGGCACAAATTATCAGATCGCTTGCAAGTGAAAAGTTTACTCCACAGTATAATTACAAGGTGAATCTTGAATTGGTATCTGCTTCATCGCTGTTGCCTGCAACAGTTGCCGGAATAGGACCCGATGTAGCTATTGGCGTTTCAACAACCGCTGTAATAGACTACTCTATGCGTAATGCAGCTTATAATCTGAAGGATTTTAGTGACTTTGTAGAACTTGAAGATGACTATTATTCTGCTACTTTCATACCGCTCAGGTATATGGACGGAGTATATGCTATACCGATGAGTATGTCATTTAATGTTATGTATTATAGGGAGGATATTCTTAAAGATTTAGGAATAGAGATACCCAAAACCTGGAATGATGTTGTGGCACTTTCTTCGGTGCTGTCGGTTAATAATATGTCATTTGGGTTACCGGCTTCTAATCAAACCTTTATAATGATGTTAAGGCAAAACAATCTTGAAATTTATAATGAGCAGGCAACGGCTTGTTTGCTTGACTCCACTAAAGCGATAGATGTTTTCCGTTTTTATACCAATTTTTATAATAATTACGGCTTTCCTGTGACTTATAGTCTTATAAATCGCTTTCGTACAGGTGAAATACCGATTGCGGTTGATTCTATCGGTGTTTATAACAGTCTGGAAATTTCCGCTCCGGAAATAAAGGGTTTGTGGAGCTTTGCTCCGGTTCCGGGTTTTGAAGCAGCGGATTCGACTATAAACAATACATCGATTGTAAGCGGAACTGCTACGATGCTTTTAAAAAATGCCAAAAATATAAAGGGCGGCTGGGAGTTTATAAAATGGTTTTCTTCTGCGGAAATCCAATCGATATATGGCAGAGAGTTGGAAAGCAAGCTTGGTACTTCGGGAAGATACACATCTGCTAATAAAAAGGCACTTTTGGAATCCTGCTGGAATAAAGAAGAACTTAGTATAATAACTGAACAATTGGAATTGGTCTCTGCGGTGGAGCAGGTTCCGGGCGGTTATTATTTGACAAGAAATCTGGATAATGCCTTTAGAAATGCTGTTTATTATGACAAAAAGCCAATGGATGTTATGTTTGATTATGTTTATAAAATTAACGGAGAATTAAATGATAAACGCAAAGAACTGGGATTAGATACACAAGAAGTTGAAAAATAATAGAAAGGAGGGAAAACTATGAAAAAAAGAGGTAAAAAAATCAATTCGGATATAATATTTTCCTATACTTATCTTGCACCATTTCTTATAGCATTTTGTCTTTTTACAATTTTACCTATAATTATTTCGGTTTTCTTTTCCTTTACATATTTTAATGTTTTAGAACCGCCTAAATGGGTTTTTCTGCAAAATTATTTGAAGCTGTTTTTATCGGACGATATTTTCATAATTTCATTAAAAAACACATTGATAATAGCGGTAATTGTAGGTCCTTTAGGTTATCTTATGTCGCTTTTGTTTGCCTGGTTTATAAATGAGCTTGGCAATAAAATGCGAACAATAATGGTTTTGGTTTTTTATGCTCCGTCAATTTCGGGTGGAGTATATGCTATATGGGCGATTATTTTCAGTGGTGATGCCTTTGGTTATGCTAATTCGTTGCTTTTGTATCTTAATCTGATAGACGAGCCTATTCAATGGCTTACCGATACAAAATATATGATTTGGTTGGTTATAATTGTAATGCTTTGGCAAAGTCTTGGCGCAGGCTTTTTGTCCTTTGTTGCAGGACTTAAGGGTATTGATCAGTCATACTATGAAGTTGGATATATTGAAGGAATACGTAACCGCTGGCAGGAATTATGGTATGTAACGCTTCCTTGCATAAGACCGCAAATGATGTTTGGAGCTGTAATGTCTATTACAGCGGCTTTTGGTAGTGGAGCAGTTACAACTGCGCTTTGCGGAAGTCCGAGTACAGACTATGGAGCTCATACTATTTTAAATCACCTTACCGATTACGGTACTACGAGATTTGATATGGGATATGCCTGCGCAATAGCTACTGTTTTGTTCGCTCTTATGTTTATAACCAATCATATAATACAAAAAGCTATAACAAAAATTGGAAATTAGGTTTTAAGATTTTGAAAAAGCGGAAGGAGGTTAGTAAATAATGAAGAAAATTTTCAAGTCCAGACCAGGACGGTCGGCTGTGGGAAACGGCGGAAATATTCTCTTTTTATCTGTATGCGGATTATTTATGATTTTACCAATGCTTTTTATCATAAGTAATGCCTTTAAGCCGTTGGACGAATTATTTATGTATCCTCCAAGGCTCATTGTTCAAAATCCGACAACTGACAATTTCAGTGCCCTGAAAACTGTTTTTTCTGATTCTTTAGTTCCTTTCCCAAGGTATTTGTACAACACCGTTTTTATAACTGTTATCACTACTGTATTAAAGGTAATTGTAGCTACAATGGCAGGATATGTTTTGGAAAAAAAGCGTTTCCCGGGAAGAAAATTTATTTTCAAAATGGTAATTACTGCGATGCTGTTTACTTCGGCGGTTACAGCAATCCCGAATTACCTGATTTTAAGTAAGCTTGGTTGGATAAATTCTTATTTTTCCATAATTGTGCCTGCCCTCGGAGCTTCCTTCGGCGTATTTCTTGTAAAGCAGTTTATGGTTAATATTCCCGATACTATTTTAGAGGCTGCAAGGGTGGACGGTGCTTCGGAACACAGGATATTCTGGCGTATGATAGTGCCCAACGTAAAACCTGCCTGGCTTACCTTGGTAATTTTTACGGTGCAGGATATGTGGAGTGAGACGGGTGGAACTTATATTTACAGCGAAGAACTTAAAACACTGCAAACTGCACTTAACCAGATAGTGGCAAGCGGTATTTCAAGAACCGGTGTCAGCGCAGCAATTTCACTTATTATGATGATTGTACCGATTACGGTATTCATTTTTTCTCAAAAAAATGTTGTTGAAACTATGATGTCCTCCGGAATTAAGGAATAATTTTTAAGAAGGGAAGCGAATGAAGTGAAAAGAAAAATTTTAAGCACGGTTTTAGCGGTAATTTCTTTTATAACAGTTTTTTCTTCTTGCTTCATAGCAAGTGCCGAAAGCTTTTACAGTTATACATATAATTCCGAAAAGGAAATAAGCGAGGCTCCTGCTGCTGTAGAGGTTACTGACACATTTGAAAGTAACTTCAATTATCCGCAGGATTTGGTGGTTGATAATAAGGGCAACTTATACGTTGCGGATACTTCTAATAACCGTGTTGTTATTATGAATTCAAAAGGTGAAGTTATAAAAGAAATATACAGTTTTTTGCTGGATAGAAAAATGGAAAAGCTTGCTTCGCCTAAAGGTGTTTTTGTTACAGAAAACGGCGATATTTATATTTGCGATACCGGGAATGCCCGAATTGTACATCTGAATTCAAAGATTGATTTTGTTCGCACTATTACACTTGTAAAAGGCGATTCATTGCCAACGGATTTCATTTTTGCCCCCACTAAAGTAGCTTTAGATAATTCAGGACGAATTTTTGTTGTTTCCGAAGGCTTTAATAACGGACTTTTGGAGTTTACAAAAGACGGCAAGTATATAAGATATATGGGCGCTTCCTCGGTTTCGCTTACAGCCTCTCAGTTATTTTGGCGAATATTTTCTACAAAGGAACAGCGGGAAAAAACCTCGAGCAATGTTTCTACAGAGTATAACAATGTAGAAATTGACGAACAGGGCTTTTTAATGGTCACAAGTACCGCTTATACATATTGGGAATATAAGTCAGGTAAAGCACAGCCTTTAAGAAAGCTTAATGCCAAAGGTGTTGATGTTCTTTCACGCATCGGTGACCCTGCGGGAGATTTAGTATATCCAGATTCCCAGACAGATAGGGCTTCGTATAAAGGACCTTCTGCTTTTGTGGATGTTTGTACACTGCCATTCGGGAATTACGGAGTATTAGACCAGAACCGTGGAAGAGTTTTCGTATATAATTCTGACGGTGAAATGCTGTATGAATTCGGCGGTCCCGGTAATATAAGAGGTTCAATGAATACGGCGGTAGCATTAGACTATTATGATGGTGTATTTTATGCCCTTGATTCTGCTAAAAATCAGGTTAATGTTTATACCCTTAATTCTTATGGAAGATTATTTAACGAAGTTGCAAAAGCTTGCAATGATTTGGATTTTGTGACGGAAGAAAAGCTCTGGAATAAAATAATAAACGAAAATGCTAACTGTTTTCTTGCAATGCGTGGTCTCGGAATGGCGGCATACCGCAAGCAGGATATGAAGCTTGCAATGCAGTATTTCGAAGCAGCAAAGGATAGGGAAAACTATTCTAAAGCTTATGTTTTTGAAAGAAGACGTTGGATTGAAAATAATGCAGTATGGCTGATTTTGGTTGCTGTTGCAGTAGTTGCTTTTGCGATATTTATTATGAGGAAATGGAAAAAAATTGCAAACAGTAAGGGTAAAGACCATTATTTTTCAAAGATTCAGTTTTCAAGCTATGTGGTATTTCATCCAATACGCGGTTACTGGGAGCTTAAGCGTGAAAGACGTGGCAGCATCACTGCTGCAATTACCTTTATTGTTTTGACTATAGGTGTAAAAATAGCATCGTCTTTAGCAACAGGATTTTTGTTTAACTATACAGATGCGGATGATTACAATTTCTTTAGTGACGTATTTTTTGTTTTAGGGGCAGTTTTATTATGGACCGTAATTCAATGGTGTGTTACGGTTTTAATGAACGGCGAAGGTAACTATAAGGAAATATTTATAGCTACAAGCTATTCGTTAGTACCTTATATCTGGATTAGTATAGCCGCAATAGCTTTTAGTAGAGTTTTAAGTCTTGATGAAGCAGAATTTTATACGGTTATTACAATGTTAGCCCTGATTGTTACGGCATTCTTGCTTTTTATAAGCATTATGGCGACACACGATTATTCTGTTAAAAAGACCTTTTTAGTGGTTTTAATAATTATAATAGTGATTTTGTTGGTTATTTTTATACTGCTTCTGGTAATAACCCTT
>JAZQHX010000245.1:0-2848 GCA_045540835.1 Acutalibacteraceae bacterium
AAAAGCATTTTCTCCAATTTTGGTTACGGTTGAGGGAATGTTAATGGAAGTAAGTGCATCATCACCGCTGAAAGCATAATCACCGATAGTAGTAACACCTGAAGATAAAGTGACCTTTTTAAGTCTCCAGCAGTATGAAAAGGCAGAATCGCCAATGGTTTTAACGGTTGCAGGCAGCTTTACGCTGGTCATATCATCGCACCACTTGAATGCGTTTGCCGCAATTTCCGTTACGGGTTTGCCACCTAATTTATTAGGTATGGTTACAGCACCCTTTATTGATTCTTTGCAGTCGGTAATTATAGCGCTGTTACCTGAAATGGTATATGTATAATTACCACTTGTAGCCGCATTAGCGGAAATGCCTGTGGGAATGATTATTACAGATAAAACAAGTGTGAGTGTAATAATCATAGCACTGATTTTTTTCAGAATACTCATTATTCTTTTCTCCTTTATAAAAAAATATGGAATTATTCAAACCCCATATAAATATATTATATTTACTAAAAAAAGTCAATCAGAATTCCAAATTTTTGAAATTATATTTTTGTTGCAATAAAAGATTTGTTGTGATATAATCCATTTGCAAAAGAATAAACACAAATCATCAGATGTTTAGCATTTGTTGTCGGACATATCGCTTTGACGGTATGTTAGGGGATAAGGGAATGCGGTGAAAATCCGCAGCAACAGCCATTGCCGTAACTCTTGTTTTAAGTTTTAGGCGCCCTTAAAGCAGGGCAAGTCGGAATGCTTATCGGTTTGTGAAGATTGTAAAAGTCTCTTGGGCAATTCGGGGAGATGCAGTTTAAAGCAGGAGTTTTTCCTGCTGTTTTGGTATGTAAAAAAGCAGGATACCATTTGCATTGCACCCGAAGAAGGGTGCTTTTATTTTATCCTTTTGTAAAAAAAGAAAGGATGATAAAAAATGAAAAAAATCTTAAATCTTACTGCATCTTTGTTACTCGTATTTGTTTGTGTAGTAGGCTTAGCCTCATGCGGAAATACGGTCGATGCAAGCGGTCTTTGGGAAAAGGCTGAGTATTTAAAGGACACCGAATTAGGAAACGGTGAAAAAACCTTAGTTGTAAAGGTAGAGGTTGAAGAACAGTCGGTTACATTTACAATAAATACCGATAAGGAAACCGTAGGGGAAGCTTTGCTTGAACATAAGCTGATTTCAGGTGAAGACGGCGATTACGGACTGTATATTAAAAAGGTAAACGGAATTACTGCCGATTACGACAAGGATAAAAGCTATTGGGCTTTTTATGCTGACGGTGAATATGCTTCGTCGGGTGTAGATACCACCAAAATAGACGAGAAGGTAACGTATTCGCTTAAGTATACGAAGTAAAATGCAGAAAAGCAAAATTACGGTGCAGGAAACGGTGATTTTTGCGATGCTTGGCACACTTATGTTTTGCTCTAAATTGTTAATGGAGCTGTTGCCTAACATTCACCTGCTTGGAATGTTTACTATGGTTTTTACTGTGGTTTTTCGCAAAAAAGCACTTCTTCCCCTTTATGTATATGTTATGATAAACGGCATATATTCCGGGTTTGCAATGTGGTGGATACCGTATCTTTATATATGGACAGCGCTTTGGGGGATAACTATGCTTATACCTAAAAAATGTCCAAAACAGATATTGGCTTTTATATACCCTATTGTTTGTTGTTTGCACGGACTCGGCTTTGGAATACTTTATGCTCCGGCACAGGCGCATATGTTCGGACTTGATTTTGGCGGAATGATAACCTGGATAATAACAGGCTTTCCGTTTGATATTGCTCACGGTATTTCAAATTTTTTAGCAGGCTTTTTGGTGCTTCCTTTATCGGAACTGCTAAAAAAACTCGTTTATAAAAACAGAAAAGTATTGTAAAACAAAAAGGCTGCGTGACTTTTTTCGGTCACACAGTCTTTTGCTTTAAGTATTTAAGATATTCTGAAGGGCATTTCCCCGTATAGGCTTTGAATTCGGTCGAAAAATATTTATAATCAGCAAAGCCTGACATTAAAGCTATTTCTTTTAAAGAATAATAACCCATTGATATTAGTCCGATTGCATTCTGCATTCTTAAATTTATTATATAACGTCTGGGTGAAATTCCGAATTCAATTTTAAAAAGCTTTCTTAAATAAACCTCGCTGATAAAGGATTTTTCTGCGGCGGTTTTTACAGAAATGTCAAAGCTTTTAAAGTTTTTGTTTATATAGTCTACTGAATTTTTGATTTTTGGGTTGCAACCCTTTTCTTTGTGATTGAGCTTATAGCACTCAGCTAAAATTTCGCACATAACTGCAGAGCACTTGTGCTTGTAGCCCGTTCCCTTTTCTGTCCATAATTTAAGAATTCTTTTAAAAAGACTTAAAAATATTTCGTCGTTTTCGGGGAAAAAATATTCAATTTCCTTTGAAAAGTAATTAAGAGAATCGAAGTTAATTGCAATAATATTGTCCTTTTTCGCAAAACGGGCATAATTAACCCCTGAGGGGAAAAAGCAGACTGAATTATTATTGAAATTATATGTATTTTTATCGGTTTTTATAATAACATCGGAATCATATCTAAAAGAGAGTGCATCAAAATTTCTGCCTGTGTTGACACTTTTAACATTGCTTTGATTGATTTCAACTACGCTTAATATGTTGAAGGCAACCGAATCTTTTTCGAAAATCATAACTAAACCGCCTCATTTTACCTTGATTTTAACTTATTTGTTTTGAAAATTCAACCTTTAATATCGAAAATAAGATATATTTTGTAAATAATAAGTGCTATTATAAAAGTACCGAAATTTTATAGATAGGGGAATGGCTATGTTAAAATCATCTCTT
>JAZQHX010000246.1:0-10100 GCA_045540835.1 Acutalibacteraceae bacterium
TCATAATAACCTCTAAAGCCTCGTCCTCCCACGCAAGGCGGGATACAGCTTCAGGGTTTGCAGAGCTTGTTCGTCCGGTTTCTCCGATAATAGCTTCAACCTCTGCCGAATAGCGGTACTGCGTATCTGCGGATACCCACCATTTAACAAATTTCCAGGCAGCATCCTTATTCTTACTCGATTTCATAATAGAAACGCCTGTACCCGAACCGGAGCAGGTATTATCTATCGTACCGTCCTCTTTTTCAATTCCGGGTATTGGTGCTATTCCCCACTTACCCTGAATTTCGGGAGCGCCGAGCTTTATTGTAAGATACTGTGTATAGCTCGTAATACCTAAAGGCATTGTGCCTACACGGAATTTCTGATAAAAGTTTGCGTCCTGGTCAAGGCTGTATTCGGTGTAAAACTCTGTCCAGAATTTAAAAGCATCTATGGACTGTGAGCTTGCAAGATTTGTAGCATTAAGCTCTTTATTATAAACAGATGCGCCTCTTTGCATAAGCATTGTCGGGAAAATTGTAAGTCCGCCCGCACCTATATTTACGGTAAATGCCGCACCCAATTTGGTGTAGGGCAGATAGGTATTCATTTTATTCCTTTGCAGTATACCCGTTACGGCAAGGAAATCCTCCCAGGTTACGGGTACTTCCAGATTCATCTTTTCAAGAATATCTTTTCTGTAAAACATTACAAAGAAATTCTGTGTATCAGGAAGTGCGTAGGTGCCGTTCTTGTAAACATAAGGGATTTCGGAGCCTTCGTAGAAGTTTTCCTTTAATACCTTTTCATAATCATCAAAATTTCTCAAATTATAAAGCACGCCACGCATTGCAAGGTTTACCGGCTCTGTTCTTGCCATATGCAGATATAAATCGGGCGAATTACCCGAAATTACACCCTGAACAAGTGTTGCATTAACCTGCTCTACCGTAACATTTACGTTGTGCTGCGGAGTAAAGCTGTCCTGTATAAGGGAATTAAGCACCTTAACCTGATCTCTGCCCCAGTTTACCCAGATTTTAACATTGGGCAAACTTTTATCATCACTGCTTGTAAGCGATGACGAATTATCCATATATGAATCCGCATACCTCATAAGGAAAAATTGAAGCTTTTTGAAAAATCCTGCTTGTGGAGTATCGAATTCCTTGTCGGGTGCAGACAGAATAATCTGGTCAACCGAAAGTGCCATATTTTTAATGTCATAAAGCCATGCGCTTAAGGTTTGCTGTGCAGAATAGAAACTCTGAACCTGCAAATGCGCATCATAAATATTGTCGGTCATTTCTTTAATGATACGTGACATATTTTTAAGCGCACCGCCGAGCTCACCGTTCACCTTAAGCTTTGTGTCTATATCCGCCATCAAGGCATCAATATTGCCGTAGGCTTCGTTTAGTATTTTTTCAAAATCGGGAATTTGCTTATGTAGCTCATAATCACGGTTAGCATCGGGCGTTTCTCCCGTAATCATAACAATATCAAGATAAAGGTCACCTAAAGGGCTTACTATTTTTTGAAGTCTGCCGAAAACCTCCGCTATATCGGAAAGGGTAACCGCCAGAGACAGAGTATGCTCACCCTTCGTAAGATAGATAAGATAATCCCCGTCTTTATCGTCACTAAATTCCTTAAACTGCCATTTGGTAGAATAAGGAAAGCTTATCTTGCTTGCTTCTTCAAAGGGAGTTTTGCCGTCAATTTTAAGCCAACGGTAAACCTCACCTTCGGTAACATAGCTCTGCTTAAAGGCAATTCCGAGCTTATAAAGCCCGTCTTTGGGAACGTTGACCTTCCAAGCAATTTCAGAATTCGGAGCATTCCACGTAGTTCCGCCTATATAGTTAATAACCGCATTAACCGCACTTGAAGGAGAAATATCCGCTGTGCCCTGATCGCTTTTTGCCGACAGTGAATAAGCATTCTTATAAAGCGCCTTTTCAGCCTCTATAACAATCTGCTTGCCGTCATATTTTTCGTAATTACCGTAGCTTTTGGATACCTCGCTGTACGGCTTTACCGTTTCAGGCGGTATTAAAACTATTTTTTCAAGCAGAAAATCCTTACCTAAATTTTCAATATTTACAGTATGCTTTCCTTTAGATAGCATAAACTCATACGGATAAAGCTCAATTCCTTCGCTGTCAACAAGCTTTTGCAGAGCAAAGCCCGACTTGTGCTTTTGAAGTGAATTAACCTGATCTCCGTTTGTAAGTGTACGAATTTCCCCCTCATCCTCCCACAAAGAGCTTAAAACAAGCTCCTTGCAGGCGGAAAAAGGAAATTTCCCGTCTATTTTAAGTGAAATTTCATAATTTTCGGTAATATCGTCTGACGGAGCAAAGGACAGCGCAATATTATACGCCCCGTTTTCAGGGATATTGAAGGAAAACTTTGCGGTATTACCTTTGGCTAATTTAAAGCCCTTACCGTTTTTTTCAATATCTGATGATACAAGGTTTTCTGAAGTAAGCTCAATTACTTCGTCTGCCTTTAAGAAGCCGCTATCGGATTTGTAAATCTGATAGTCGCTATTGTACTCTTCCATATTACCTGACCGGTTACTGCCATCATCATTATCTGTGGCATTATATAAAATCTCAGTACTCAAAGAAAGGATTAAAACAAAAATCATCATAAATGCCGTGATTTTCTTTAATCTGTTCAACTGCTTTACCTCCTTATTCGAGTAATCTTACAATTGTATATTTTACTTTTTAGCCTTGAGTGAATACTGGCGTGAATTTATCTGATACAAGCGCACATAGTCTATAATCTGCTCCTCATAGAAGTCCTCTATGTTGACTTTACCGTCACCGTTGGTATCAAAAAGCTTAGCCGCCTTCATAGGATCTACTGTTCCGCCTGCAAGCCAGTTTCCGGGTCTGCCGGTATTAGAATAGGTAGCGGAAGGTGCAGTATTATTGAAAATAACATAGGTTGTTTCTCTGAAAGCATACCAGGTATCACTTGTGATTTCCTGGGACAGATAAATTTCACCGTCTAAATACATATTTATAAAATCGGGTGTCCACTCAAGTGCCAAATGATGGAATGTATCACTGAAACTCTGCCCCTTTTCAGGATAGCAGGCTTCTCTTAACGTAATCATTTCGCCGTGGTTGGTATGTGTTTCTGCCCAGGTATGTAAATTCGGTTTCAGCATATCATTACCGAAGTTTTCATAAATATCCATCTCATTTACAACACTTCCGCCGTCCTTGGTTCTTGTCCAGAAGCAGGCCGCATTGC
Organism: Acutalibacteraceae bacterium; assembly: GCA_045540835.1. GTDB lineage: Bacteria > Bacillota > Clostridia > Oscillospirales > Acutalibacteraceae > UBA737. The sequence continues at coordinate 3,256 of JAZQHX010000246.1, forward strand.
CGTTGGCGGTAGCCGCCATTATACGTGCTTCTAAAATACCGTAGCGATATTCCATTCTGCCGTCGGTACAAATAATGTTGCCGCTGTATCCGTTAACATCTTTTTTAGAAATCTGAACAAGCATATTATTCTTTATTACAGCATTAGTGCCTAAATTCTTGGTGGTTCCCTCCTGAACATACAGCGGATTACTTGCCTTTAACCACGGACCGCCAAAGTCGTTAGACGGGTCATTATCCGCAAGGGACGCCTTAGACGCAAGATAATATGGATCATCTTTCTTATACCAAGGACCTTCGTCTTCGGTATATCCCTTCTCCATTACCTTCCAGTTCTTTTTGTTAAGGATAGTACCGTCAGAAGAATAGAACTCATCTCCCCAGGTATAACCGTAACCGTCAAGAAGTGTGTAATCGCCTTTTTTATAGCTTCCGTTTAATTTTGTGCCCTTTGCAAAGCCTGATTTTTTACCGAGGTATTCAATAAGCTTTAAAACAGCATGGCTTGTGGCATAGTCACTGCCAGCCTCAACAAAAAGCTTTGTGCCGCTTATGAAAATACTGTAATCCTCGTTATTATAGGTTTTGCCGTTCTTACCCTTAAGGAAATCCAAAGAACCCGACTTAAAGGTCTTTGCCGAAATACCCGAACGGGTAGTAAGTCCGATTAAGATTTCATTCTGGGTAGTAACATTATCCTTTGCAATTTTGAGATTATATCCCGTCTTTGCAACTACATATTCTGCAAATTCCTTAGCAGCTCTTACCGTCATAAGGGAGGGATACTTCTCTGTGCGGATTGTGAAAGAGGCTATATTTGAGTTGCCGATTACCAGCTTTTTAAGCTTGGGTCTTGAAACATAATTCAGGTTACTTTTAATACTGTCCTTATCGGTTTTGCAGTATTTTTCCATAAAGCAATCTACCGCAAGCTGTAAGGAATACTCGGTATTAGCGGCAATAACAAGCTTTTTGCCGTCCATACGTATAATAAAGTCACTTCCGTTATTAGCACGGTAACCCGTCAAATCCTCATAAGCCTTTTTGGATTCTTTACGGTTAGTAAGACCTATCAAAAGCTCGTATTCGTTCTTGTTTGCTACATCGTTACTGATTAAAACATCAGCTTCAAATATATCTACCATACGGCTTCGCATTTTGCTTACAATCTGCTTTTCGGTAATTGAAAAATCCTTTGGATAAACAATCCTGAAACGTGAATCGTAGCCGTCCATAAGTGTAATAAGCTCAGGACCTTTATCTTGCGGTTCTTCACTCTCTATATCTTCGGTATCGGTATCAGGCACTTCGACTTGAGGCTCTTCCTCGGATTCTAAATCCTCTTTAGCATTAAGCTCGGCATCAAGCTTCATACTGATAAAGAACACGTCGCCTGCCTCAACCTCAATATCGGGAATATCAGGGTAGGTAAGCTCTGTTACGGCTGTACCGTCACCTGCTGTGGAGTTACAGAACTCCCCTGCCCATACTTCACGTGTATTTACAATAAACTTTATAACTGCACTTCTTGCAGTACCGTCCTCAGCTAAAAAGCCGGTTTTTACCCCGCCTACGCTGTCAATAGCGGTAATTTTTCCTGCAGGTATACCGATTGTTCCGCTTTCGCTTATCTGGAAACCTAGTGCTTCCTCTTCTTCTCCGGATACCGAAAGCAGTATTCCCGCTTCGTTAGGTGTCTCACCACCATAGGTAGTAAGCTTTGCCGCCTTAGTGGTATAGGGCATAAGCGAAACAGTACCGTCATTCAAAAATGAATATGCGCTTAATTTATCAGTAGAAATATATCCGCCGTTACGCCATTTCTCAAGACCGTATATACCACGCTTTTTCCAGTTTTCGCCCTGCTTATACGCCCATACCCAATCAGTAATATCATTAAGGGATGTAAGCGTTGCCGCCTGCTTGTCGGTGGTCATTGCATTTTTAATATCATTAAAAGCAATTACGTTTGTACCGCTCTCATAAGCCAGAATAGGATTCATAGCCACAACCAATTGAGGCTTACTTTCTTTACTACCTGTCGGCTTTTTGGTTGCCGTCTGCTTAGAATCACAGCCTGCAAAGGCAGAAACGGTTAAAACAAAAACCAATATTAACGAAATTATTCTTTTTTTCATTTTAAACCCTTCCTCCTTCATACACCTTTGGACTTTTTCTTAGTCTTGCGAATCAGAATTATAATTACAAATGCCGCCGCCAACAACAGAATTGCCGAGCCAACACAAATAAGCACAATCCACATAACAGAAAGTCCGCCGTTTTCGCTTATTGTAACGGTATCCTCTTTTTCTATAATCACCTTATCAGCTTCAAGCAGATTAGGTGCCTTTCCGTTATCCACGGTTTCTTCGATAATTTCTTCTATTACAACATCTTCCGTCACGGGCGGTGCTTCTTCTTCGGGTTCGTCTTCAACAACGACCTCAACCGACCACTTAGCATAAAGGGTCATATCTTTTTCTACGGTATGATTGTCGAAATCCCATTTTTTACTTAATTTCTTATCAGTAAACCAACCGTCAAACACAAAGCCGTCCTTATACGGAACTCCCGGGTCGAAAAGTAAATCGTGTATCTGCACAGTAGCATCTTCAATCGGTGTGCCGCCGTTTACCTCAAACTTAACGGTACAATCCCTTAACTTTTCAACACTTACAGTATCAATAAATATCGACTGCAAATCGTTTGCGTTTCTTCTGATAGCGAGTAAAGGATAGTATTCCATATCCGACTTAACTTCAATATCGCCCACAAACATAAAGTAGCCATTTTTATCGCCCGTTGGGTCATATTCCAGCTTTACATTTCCGTTTTCTGCCAATAAATGCTGCGTTGCAGGATTTTCAAGGCATACCGTCATATTAACGGGGAATTCGTATGTATCCTCACAACGGACCATAACCTTAACACGGTATTTTTCGCCCTTGTCGAGTAACATTACATTTTCGCTGTGTGCCGGGTCATACAACGCAAACTTAGCCTGATTCCAATAATGACTATAACCGTTAAGCTTAATGTAGTTTTTGCCGTTTAAAGCATTTTTCTTATCGTTTGTTACAAATATCCATTCGTTTGCAGTCTCTCTTGACCAGCTTGTCATATACTTCTGCTGGCGATAGAAGTCTTCAAGAAGCTCGGTTTCCTCAAAATCTATAACGATAGGCTTTGAGAAATCGGACGGCTTATCATAACTGTCCTTTTTAAGCTTCACATAAACTGTTGTATCTTCTTCGGGATAAAATTCGTCAAACTTTGTCTTGAATTCTGCATCCAGATACAAACCGTCAAAGGTATCAGTACCGGTCTTTACTGCGTTTGGTAATATAAGCTTTTCGCCCGCCACGCCGTATTTTGTATACCAGACACTGTTACCCTGCTTTATTACAAGCTTTGTAACTTTAGAATCAAGCTTGATTTTTAGATTATCAACATAAACCCTTTCGTAGCAATGTGTGTCAACATTGGCATTATCGTCACGGCCTGTAACGGCAATATACACATAACCCGTTCTTTCGGCTACAAATGACTGCTTATAATTAAGATAATCGGTATCGGTTTCCATAACAGAAACTCTGCCCACCGTCTGGAAAGAATCATAACCAATATCCGTATAGGCACTATGCTCGGAGATTACGGGTATAATGTATGATAATCCCTTATGAGAAGCGAATATATAATCAAAGCTGATTGTATATCTTTCACCCTTTAATACCGTAAAGGGTGTACCGTCAGAATTGGTAAGCCTTATAACATTGTAACCCTTAGAATCATAATATGAGCTGTAAAGCTCGTTGCTGAAGGTCAAGGCACCGTCGGTATCTGCAGTACCGTTACCGTAAATACCTGAATCCTTAACCCATGCAGTATTCTGGGTCATACCCTTGGTGTTTTCGCCGGTAAGGGGTGAATCCATATCTGCTACTGCGTTTTCGTAAGGGGTAATGTCCTTATCGTAAATTTCCCCGTCAAATGAGCCAGCGGTAAAATCATAACCCTTTGTAGGCGCTGCTATCCACTTAGCATAAAGGGTGATTTCGGTTTTATCCTCGGGGAATTTATCAATTGGTTTTGCTTCCAGTTTGCATTCGGCATCATAATACCAGCCGTCAAAAAGATAACCCTTTTTAATCGGCTCTTTAAAGGAAAGATAGCTCTGTCCCTTAAAGGCACGTTGCGGTTCAAGCGCTTCTCCGCCATTTGTGTCATAGAGAAGTACTTCGCTGTCTACAAGCTGTTCAATCTTAACGTCATCAATGTAAACCGATTTGCCGTCATACCCGTCAGAGCATACCGCAATAGCCAGCAGATTTCTCGAAGATTCACAGCCCTTCAAAACCGGAATATACGCCGTAATCTTCTTCCATTCGCCCTTTTTAAGGCTCACTTTGCCCTCGGTTTCCATTCTGAAGTATGAAAGATAATCGTTTTTGAGTGTATCATCAACACTGTTTACACTCCAGGTAAGCTGGTTAAGATTTTCTTTTGCATACATATAGAAGGTTACTCTGTATGCTGCACCTGTTGCAGCAGCAAAAGGTTTAAGCTTGCCCTCCTGCTCAAGGGAAATTATTGTATTTCCCGAAAGACGGAGCATATTGGTATTAAGGTTAAGAAGCAGGGCTTTTTTGCTTTGCTTTCCGCTTGTATGATTAGCGGTATTTGCAACCTCTCTACCCTTTTTATTTCCTAATACACCAACATCAGTGCCAACTTTATAATCCTCATAATCCTGAACTCCAATTACCGTATCTTTAATAATAGGAAGGTTTTTCTTGATTTTAATTGAGGATACTTCTATTTCACCCTGACCCGAGAACAAAAGCTTAGGCAAATGTTCCTGACCAAAGTTGAATTTTTCGGTGGTGTAAGATGTAGAGTAGGTAAACTCCTTACCCTCATCTTCGGCTTTATGTATCTTATATCCTTTTATTCTGGTACGGCTTCCCACCTGACCGTCAGCACCGAAGCCAATTTGAAGTCCTATATTGTCGCCTGCCTTGACATCTATTACCTTGTAGGTAACTTCGAGCTCATAAGTTTCGCCTATTTCGAGTGCTATTCTTTTAGAGTTACTGTCATAAAAATAATACGCAGGAAACCAAGAATCGGTATTTGAAGTATCGGTAGAGCCAAGCTGTCTTTCGTAATTATGAATATCGAAAACAAGCTTTCCGTCTGTTAGCTTCAAATTAGATTCCGCTGTTTTTCCGGTTGTTATCATAGTTTCATTTTTTGTAAGGTCTACAAAAAACTCTGTATCGGGATTTATTTCTTCCCACTTGGCATAAAGGTCGGTTAGTCCCTCTACAGCAGTTTTGTACGGTCTTCCGACATAATTTGAATATTTATACCAACCGAGAAAATTATATCCTTCTTTTGAGGGGATTATATCAATTTCGTCGCCTATGTTATATTTCTTTGTTACTGTGCTGCTGCCATCGTGTAAATCAATAACAGCAATACCGCTTGCAACATTCCACTTTGCATAGAGAATAGCATCAGCATTAACAGAGGTTATTTTCTCACCGCTGTATTCCTTATCTGCATACCAGCCACCGAATTCAAGATATTCTTTAACCGGCAATTTAAGTGCACCGTTTTTAGGGGCAAATTCGGTAGTTGAATCATCGCTGTCAACATATTTAACTATGACATAATCATTTATATACTGTGCAGGCAATTCATGCACTATTATCGAAGATATTTCTATCTTGCCGCCGCCCGAAAAGGCTATTTTTATAGAAGTGTTATTATCAACGGTATAGCTTGCAGCAAGGGTAAACTCTTTACCTTCATCCCCTGCAATATGCTTTTTAGAGGTTCTCACATATATATTACTGCCTTTACCGTATGTCCAGTTACCGATACCTATCTGTGTGCCGTGATTAACATTAGGTGTACCTGTAACCTTATATTTCACTTCAACAATAGCACGACTTCCCTTAGTAAGCTGAAGTGTACTGCCGTTTACTGCCAACAGATAATTCGGATACCAGGTTTGTTTGCTGTAGGATGTTTCTCCTGCAAGCTGTCTTTCGTAAGCCGAAACATTAACCTTGAGTTTTCCGTCTTCTGCAGTTGCGGTAGTTGCTGTAGTACTGCCGGTTGTTGCAAATATATTTGCCGTATCCTGTGCTAAATTTATTACGGTTGTTTTTATCTTATTATCTACGTCCGGAGCAGAATTTGTACGTTTGGCATAAAGGGTAACATCAGCAGAAACCGAAGTGACTGCCTCGCCTGCAAAAGTACTGCTCATATACCAACCATAGAAATTTTCCTCATCAAGCGGTTTTTTGGGAGCAGAATTTTTCTTCACGAATTCAGTAGATTCACTTTCCCCGTCCACATATTTGACAACAGCATAGTCATTTATGTGCTGCGCAGGCAATTCATGCACTATTATCGAAGATATTTCTATCTTGCCGCCGCCCGAAAAGGCTATTTTTATAGAAGTGTTATTATCAACGGTATAGCTTGCAGCAAGAGTAAATTCTTTGCCTTCATCCCCTGCAATATGCTTTCTGGAGGTTCTGACATATATATTACTGCCCTTACCGTATGTCCAGTTACCGATACCTATCTGTGTGCCGTGATTAACATTAGGTGTGCCTGTAAGCTTATATTTTACTTCAACAATAGCACGTCTCCCCTTTGTAAGCTTAAGTGTATTGCCATTTGCCGCCAACAGATAATTCGGGTACCAGGTTTGTTTACTGTAGGAAGTTTCTCCCGCAAGCTGTCTTTCATAAGCCGAAATACTAACCTTTAGTTTTCCATTCTCTACAGTAGCAGCTGTTGATGATGTATTACCCGTTGTTACAA
>JAZQHX010000247.1:0-2716 GCA_045540835.1 Acutalibacteraceae bacterium
CATTTAGCCATGGTCTGCACCTCCTTTTCTTTAGGGCGGGTCGTGTGTGATTTATAATTATTTATATATCGACCGCATAGCAAACATTATAATAACACAAACTGTGACAAAAATCAAGCCTTTTTTTTACTTTTTATCTTTCACTTTTATTTGGGCGATTCAAAAGGTCTAAAAGTGCCCTTTTTACGTCCTTTTCTTCATACATTATTTTATAACATTCATTCACAATCGGCATCTCTACATCATACTTATCCGCCAGTGAATTTGTCATATCAGCGGCATAGTAGCCCTCTACCGTGCCGACCTCCTTTAATGCCTGATTTATAGGAACACCGCTTCCTATTTTAAAACCAAAACGGTTATTACGGCTGTGCTTTGACATACAGGTTACAATTAAATCTCCAACACCTGCAAGACCTGCAAAGGTGTATTCATCTGCACCTAAGGCAATACCCAATCTTGCCATTTCGGCAAGACCTCTGGTAATTAAAGCCGCTTTTGTGTTATCACCGAGCTGCAAGCCGTCACAAGCGCCTGCCGCAATAGCAATTACATTTTTAATTGCGCCGCCTAATTCTACACCTATAACGTCGGACGAGGTGTAAATACGCAAAACCTCGCTCGACATTATCTGCTGTACTTCAAGTGCCGCTTGTGCATTTTTGGAAGCCGCTACAAGTGAAGTAGGCACTCTGCGAGCTACCTCCTCTGCGTGAGAAGGACCTGACAGCACCACAATATCACATTCGGGCAATTTTTCTGTTATTACCTCTGATAGTCTTTTAAGACTTCCCTTACAAAGTCCTTTAGCAACATTTACGACTATTCCCTTATTTTTATAAGCTGACAGCTTTTCTGCAACCTCGGCTATTGCAATAGACGGTGTTGCAATAATAGTAATATCGTCACCCTCTACTACCGATAAATCGTCGGTAATAGTAATCGATTCGGGCAGATATATATCCTTTAAAAGTCTTTCGTTAGTGCGTTTTTCGGTTAAAAGCGCTACTTCCTCCTTAAAAGGCGACCATAAAGCTACCTGACAGCCGTTTTCGTGTGCCGCTAATCCTAACGCCATACCCCAACCGCCTGAGCCTAAAACTGTAACCTTAGCCACGCTTTTTACCTCCAATTTTATTCTCATTGCCTGCAATAAGACGTTTTATATTATCCTTATGCTTTAAAAATACCATAGTACCCATAATAATTGCCATTAAAGCCTGAGGCCACAAAAGAGCTGTATTGTCATAAAATACTATTGAAAGCACAACAACCGTAACCGTAGCCAAAAGCGAAGCGAGGGATACAAACTTTGAAATAATGGTTGTGACAGCGAAAACGCAAAGTCCCGAAATAATTGCAATCGGAGAGCAGACAGAAAAAATTCCTACACTTGTAGCTACACCCTTTCCGCCCTTAAACTGAAAGAATACGGGGAAAATGTGACCTAACATACACAATGTACCGCAAAGATATGCGCCGTAAATCGGTTTTGCCCAGGAAACCGCTGTTGCATCATAACGAATGATATTTTCAAACAAAAGTTCACCTATTAAAACTGCGGCAAGACCCTTTAATGCATCAAAAATAAAGGTAAGCGCTCCGGGCAAAAAACCACCGTTTCGCATAACGTTAGTAGTGCCTGCGTTACCGCTACCCATACTTCTTACGTCGGTCTTCATAAACAATTTTCCGAAAATAACGGCAAAGTTTATACTTCCTATTAAGTATGCAATTATCGCTGCGAGAATAGCTTTAAACATTACTTGTCGCCCCTTTCACGAATAACAAACCTTACAGGTGTACCCTCAAGACCGAAGGTAGAGCGTATCTGATTTTCCAAATATCTTTGATACGAAAAATGAAACAATTCTGCCTTGTTACAAAAGCAAACAAATGTAGGCGGCTTGGTGGAAGCCTGAGTCATATAATATATTTTTAGTCGCTTACCCTTATCTGTAGGCGGCTGAACACGAGCGGTAGCATCGGCTAAAATATCGTTAAGCATACCGGTAGAAATACGCATTGTGTTCTGCTCGTTTACATATTTTATAAGCTCAAAAAGCCTGTCTACCCTCTGTCCCGTTTTTGCCGAAATAAAGAGTATCGGTGCATAAGGCATAAAGGAAAAATCAACCATAAGCTTTTTGCGGAAGGTGTCCATAGTAGTGCCGTCTTTATCTACAGCATCCCACTTATTAACGGCAATAATGCAGGCTTTACCCTCTTCCAAAGCTAAACCTGCTACCTTGGAATCCTGCTCGGTAAAGCCGTCTGTCCCGTCAATCATAATAACGCAGACGTCAGCCCGTTCAATCGCCATTTTAGCACGCAACACGCTGTATTTTTCTATCTTATCGTCAACCTTGGATTTGCGCCTTAGACCTGCAGTATCAATAAAATTATATTTAACACCGTTTCTTTCTATTCTTGTATCAATCGCATCACGTGTAGTTCCTGCAATATTTGATACAATAGAGCGCTCCTCGCCTGCAATCTGATTTATAAGTGAGGATTTACCTGCATTAGGCTTACCGATTACGGCAACATTTATAATGTCTTCTTCGTCGTCCTCAAAATCCTCCTGCGGAATATGATTTATAACCGCATCAAGCAGGTCGCCCGTACCGTGACCGTGTACAGAAGAAACCGCAATCGGGTCACCAAGTCCTAAATTGTAAAACTCGTAAAATTCGAGGGGTGTATCACCTATTCT
>JAZQHX010000248.1:0-2340 GCA_045540835.1 Acutalibacteraceae bacterium
CGAGCGGTCTGTCAGCAGCGTCGATTATATACCATTTACGCTGAATTTCAGCAGGTTTTGCCATAAATGTTGACATAATACATATCCTCCGTTTTTTATTAGGGCTATATGCCCTTTCTAAGTCAGCCCCAATATAATACCACAAGAAAAAACTGTTGTCAACACAATTTTTCAGAAAATTTAATTTATTTTTTTAAATCTCCGTTTTTCTCGCAAATGCTCGTTTTTTCTCACGAATCCTAACTTTCGATTTTTAAAAAAATTTTAAATTTTTTTGTTCAAACTGCCTTTTCTATCTGTTTTTTAAGTTTTACTATAATCCTTTTTTCGAGCCGTGAAATATATGACTGAGAAATACCTAAGGTATCTGCAACTTCCTTTTGGGTATATTCTCTGTAGCCGTTCATTCCAAAACGCATTTCCATTATCTGTCTTTCCCTTACGGGAAGTCCTATTACAAAGCTGTTAAGTAACATTCTTTCGTCTTCAATCTCAATTCCTCTGCCCACCTCGTCGCCGTCACTTCCCAGCACATCGGAAAGCAGCAGTTCATTGCCGTCCCAATCAACATTAAGCGGTTCGTCAATCGAAATTTCATTCTTTTGATTTGAGCTTTTACGCAAAAACATTAAAATTTCATTCTCAATACAACGGGATGCGTATGTGGCAAGCTTTATATTTCTATCAGGACAAAATGTATTGACCGCCTTTATAAGTCCTATTGTACCTATCGAAATTAAATCCTCTATATTTGTACCCGTATTATCAAATTTTCTTGCTATATAAACCACAAGCCGCAAGTTATGTACAATAAGCGAATCTCTCGCTTCGTCACTATTTTCCTTTAGCAGCTCGTTTTCCTCCTCACCGCTCAAAGGAGGCGGCAGGGTTTCGGGACCGTTAATATAAAACACCGGGCGAATAAAGCCCAATTTATAAAGAACATCACTTAAAAACTTTTTTATTTTCTGAAACATTATCATACACCGCATTTCCGAATATTTTAGGATTGACTATACCGTTTATACCGCTGTCAAAAGCAGTTTTTGAGAGTGCTATTATAGGATTTTTTATATTTACAGTCTCTTTTCCAAAGACTGCAATAGCGCTGTCACACCTGAAGCCGTCGAGCATATCCGAGCCGGACACCGTACTAAGCGGCACTACTCTGTATCTGCTTTTAAGCGACGGATTTTTCTCTATATCCGTTTGACCGAACAGCATTTCTGCCGTTTTTTTATTTGTAATTATTATTTCGCTGTTACCAAACAGGTCATTTAGCGAATTACCCGTATCAAGCATTGCCGTAAGCTCTGCAGTATTCTCACCTGCTTTGATAGTAACAGTACAATATTCTGCCATTTTACCGTTAGTTCCGAACAGCCTTGACAGTAATGTAAAGGCAAAGTAGAAAATCACCGTACATACTATCAGCGTTAGTGCCGAAATATCAAAATAAACCACCGAATTATTTATAACCATACCCCGTGGCTTTAAAATATGCCACAAAGCTGTCATTAGCCCCGCATAAAGGCAGGTTATTCCGAAAAAAGTACCCGTAGTCCTTAAATAATCCTTTAACGTACCAAAGCCGAATGACAACAATGTCATAACAGCGCACAATACTATTCTCAGCATCAATTCGGCAAAAACGGGAGACTGAGGCAAAAATATGTAAAGAGAAGATATACCACCCACTACCGCCGCCGATAAAATCCTTAAAAATTTCGGTTTTTTCCTTATTACCGCTCCGGCAGAAAGCAATAAAAAATAATCGACTATTAAATTAAGTGCTATTAAAATATCTGCATAAACAATCACGTCTCTCCCCTGCTTTCAAGGTATATTGTACTATACCTCGAATAAAAAAAAGGTCGAAAGACGTGATTATTTTAATTATATTTTTAATTGTTATTATTTTTACTATCGCAATAAAGTCTGTATATAAACTTTTTGATTTTTAGCTGATTTTCGGGTGCAAGGCTATGTATAATTCTGATAAGCTGTTCATCGTGAAATGTAAGGCGCAGAGGTTTTGCTTTAAGCTCTGAATCAAAAGGAATTTCTTCATTTTTAACAATCAGCAAATCGCCTATATCTACACAAAACAGCTTTGAAATTTTAACTAAAAGTCTACAATCTATATTGCCGTCCTTTTCCTTTTTGGCATAACTACCTTTACTCATACCAAGTTTTTCTGCAGCTTCAGCTTGTGAATATCCTGCAAGGCGGCGATAAACAGCGATTCGTTCATTAAGCTTATAGTCTTCCTTATTCATACTAAAACCCCAAAATAAAAAAGTGCGCAGACAAAGCCTACGCACCGAAAAACACATAGCT
>JAZQHX010000249.1:0-2852 GCA_045540835.1 Acutalibacteraceae bacterium
TGTCTTGATATAGGTCATGTATCGCTTATACGTTCAGATATTCCTAAGTTTATAAAAGCTATGGGTAACAAGCGCTTATGCGCTTTACACGTGCACGATACCAATTGTGTTAAGGATTTACACACATTGCCGTTTACCCAAAGCATTGATTATATTGCGGCTTGCAGAGCACTTAAGGAAATCGGCTATCAGGGTGATTTTACCTTTGAGTGTGACCAGTATTATAAGAATTTTCCTGATGATTTTCTGCCTACAGCTGCAGAATTTATGTGCAAGGTAGGAAGAAGGCTGATAAAGGAAATAGAGGAATAATACTTAAACTTTTAATACTTTGTAAGGTGGTGATTTTTTGAACAGTTATGCTAATGCGGAAAAATTAAAGGAATTAAAAACAAAAGCCAACCGTTTGCCGCTTAATCCCGGTGTTTATATAATGAAAAATAAGGACAGGGAGATTATTTATATCGGTAAAGCAAAGGCACTTAAAAACCGTGTTACACAGTATTTCGGTTCAGGAAATCAGCACACCGAAAAGGTGCGGAGAATGGTGTCGAATGTAGATGATTTTGAGTACATCATTTGTGACAGCGAGTTTGAAGCCCTTATACTTGAAAATTCGCTTATAAAGCAAAATCAGCCTAAGTATAACATTCTTTTAAAGGACGATAAGGGATATTTTTACATTAAAATCACCGATGAAAAATGGAAGCGGATTGAAACTTCAAAAAACAATATCGGCAGCGGTGAGTTTATAGGGCCTTACAATTCGGGATATATTGTCAAAGAAACGGTTGACGAGGCAAGGAAAATTTTCAAACTGCCCGATTGTAACCGTAATTTTGAAAAACCGACACGTCCTTGCCTTAATTTTCATATAGGACTTTGTGATGCGCCCTGCAAAGGACGGATACAGCTTAATGACTATCTCGGCAACGTTGAGGCGGCTATTGATTTTATAAAGCACGGGGACACTAAGGGGCAGTCGATTGAAATGCTGCGTGAAAAAATGAACGAGGCGGCAGAAAATCTCGAATTTGAAACCGCCGCAAGGCTAAGGGACAGAATAAATGCCATAAAACGTATACGTGAAAAGCAAAAGGTGGTAAGCACGACCTACAAATCGCAGGACGTTATTGCTTCTGCCTTTATAGGTGAGACTGCCTGCGTTGAGATTCTGGTTTTCCGCAACTATAGACTAACCGACAAAAAGCATTTTATAATTACCGGCTTTACCGATAAAATACCGCTTTACGGTGAATTTTTACAGCAGTATTATCTTGATAGTAATGATATTCCGCAACGTATTGTAATAGATACTTTACCTGAAGAATCGGGTCTTATTGAGGAGTGGCTTACTGAAAAATCAGGAAGAAAGACCGAATTTATTAACCCTAAGCAGGGGGAACAGCTAAAGCTTTTGAATATGTGCCTTAATAATGCGGTGGAAAATCTTTCGGAAAAAACCGAGCGCACAGGTAAAGAAATGTCGGCTTTAAATGAGCTTGCAGGTCTTTTGGGGCTTAAAATCACTCCGAGACATATTGAAGCTTACGATATTTCTAACACGGCAGGTAGCGAAAATGTTGCAGGAATGATTGTCTTTACTGATGGTAGACCCGACAAAGCTTATTATCGACGTTTTAAGATTAAAAGCTTTTTAGGTCAGGACGATTACCGCTCAATGGCAGAGGTACTTGACCGCAGGTTTACAGAGTATAAAGAGGGCAGTGACGACGGATTTAAAAGATTGCCCGACCTGATTTTACTTGACGGTGCTAAAGGGCAGATAAATGCAGTACTTCCGATACTCCAAAAGCACGAAATTGATATTCCAGTTTTCGGTATGGTAAAGGATTCTAAGCATCGAACACGTGCTGTGGCTACAACGGGCGGTGATATTGCCATTAAATCGACACGTAGCGCCTTTAAATTAGTCACCGATATTCAGGACGAGGTTCACCGCTTTGCAATAAGCTATCACAAAACTTTGCAAAGCCGAAGTATGATAAAATCAGAGCTTCTGGAGATTGACGGTATTGGCAAAACCAGAGCGGCGGCACTTATGAAGCATTTCGGAAGTATGAAAAAAATCCGTGAGGCAGAGCTCCAAGAATTAAGCAAAGCCAAGGGAATGAACATCACATCAGCCGAGGCTGTGTATAATTATTTTCATAAATAAAGTATTTTTAACAGAGGTTACAGTAATGAAATTTTTAATTTGTTCGGATATTCACGGCTCGGCATTTTTTTGCCGAAAGCTGATTGAAGCAATTGGTAGGGAAAAGGCTGACAGAGTGATTATATTGGGTGATATTTTATATCACGGTCCACGTAATGATTTGCCGAAGGAATATGCACCTAAAGAGGTTATAGAAATGCTGAATCCTTTAAAGGATAAGCTTTTGTGTGTTAGGGGCAACTGTGATACCGAGGTTGACCAGATGGTGCTTAGTTTTCCCGTTCTTGCCGATTATGCGGTAATTCCCGTGGGCGACAGACTGATTTACGCAACACACGGTCATAATTATAATGAAGAAAAGTTACCACCGATTTGTGACGGCGATATTTTACTTCACGGTCATACTCATATACCAAAATGTGTAGAGCATAAAAATTACATTTATATGAATCCCGGTTCGGTATCTATTCCCAAGGAAGAAAGCTTCCACAGCTATATGACATTGGAAAACGGTGAGTTTTTGTGGAAAAATTTGCTTGATAACGAAATATATTTAGAATATAAAATTTGAGAAAAAAGGTGATGTCCCACTATGATTTAGCGAGACATCACCTTTTACTATATAAGCTCGATAATAGCGGCTAAGTTTCCACGTTTACCGCCGGTTGCTCTG
>JAZQHX010000250.1:0-3370 GCA_045540835.1 Acutalibacteraceae bacterium
ACCTTATAATGGGTGTTTGGGCTTCAAAGTTAATGATAAAGAGCATTTCTCGTATAAAGCTGTTCAGAAAACCCTGGTTCTATGGCGGCAACAAGAAATCTCACGAATTTAAAATTGATTACAACAAGACCTTAAAGCCGGTTGTAATTGTTTTTGCAGTAATCTTTATTGCAGGTATTGTAATGTCCTTTATCCGTGGCGTTAACCTTGACATCAACTTCCGTGGCGGTAGCACACTTTCCTACTCCTACACAGGTGAAGTTGAAGATAAAGACGTTAAGGAAATTATAGAAAAACATATTAAAGCTGACTACAATATGTCAAAGAGCACCGCTTTAGCAGGTGATACCAAGACAATTGATATTTCTCTTTCAGGAGAGAGCGTAGTTAACGCTGACGTTCAGGAAAAGCTTAAAGATGACCTTGCTGCTAAATTCAAGGACAATAATATTGAGATTTACAGCTCTAATACCGTAAGTCCTACCTTGGCAGGCACATTCTTCTTAAAGAGCTTGGTAGCCGTTTTAATTACTGCTTTATTGGTTGTAATTTACGTTGGTATCCGTTTCAGAAACATAGGCGGTGTATCGGCAGGACTTACAGCTTTGGCAGCCCTTGTAATCGACCTTTTGATTTCTTTCTTCACCTGCGTTATTTTCGGTCTGCAGATTGACTCCAACTATATCGCAGTTGTGCTTACAATTCTCGGTTACTCACTTAACGATACAATCGTTATTTATGACCGTGTTCGTGAATACAAGAGAATCCATTCCGATATGGAAATCGGCGACCTTGTGAATGCGAGTGTTAACAAAGTTATGATTCGTAATATTGTAACCACGGTAACCACAGTTACTGCTGTACTTACAATCGTTGTTGTATCAGAACTGTTTGGTCTTACCTCACTTCGCACCTTCGCTATTCCTATGGCTTTTGGTCTTGTATCGGGTGCTATATCTTCACTCTTTGTTTCTGGTCCGTTGTGGGTAATCTGGATGAGACACAAGGCAAAGAAAACCAAAAAGGTGAGATAAAATTTAATAGCTTTATAAATGCAAAAAAATCCTGCTTTAAGCAGGATTTTTTTATTTGAGATGCTACGCTAAAATAAGAAAGAATAAAATTGGTGTGATTGCCTCCCTTGCCCTAAAGGGAGGTGGCAACCGCAAGGTTGACGGAGGGATTGAGCATCACATTATATATACGTTTATATACGTTTCGGCTTTGCCGCAACACATTTTTTCTTATTTATTATTTATTATTTTATAGTAGTATACGGACAGTCGAGGACGGTAAGTCCCTACAAAAATTAAGCATAGATGAATTAAAACCATCGTGGTAAAGAAAATATCTGTCAGTAGAGGCTCAGCCGAATTAAAAACAAGCTCATGCCGCTGGGCACTTCCTTTCTTCAAGTGCGAAGAAAGGAAGCAAAGACGCACTTGATTTAGCTTTCTGCTTAACAAAAAGTGGCGGTGTTGGGAAAAGAAAGAATAAACTTGCATTTTGTACGATATGAACGCCTTTGTCGTTCATCATACAAAATGTGTTTTGCTTAGGAATTAAGCAACCTCTCCAACACCTTTATGCCTAAAAACAGTAATGGCTCCGCCATTGTTTCTGCAAAAAAATAAAACAGATAATTTATGAACTGTTAATTTAATTCCGCATCACATTATATATACGTTTAGGCTTTGCCGAAACACATTTTTTCTTATTTATTATTTTTTATTTATTATTTGTTATTTTAATAAGCAAAACAACTTGAAATCAACTAAGTTTTACTAAAAAAGGCATTATACCTTTATCGGTAATGTCGATTACAGCGTAGGAGGGTAAGCCGTTGCGTGAATGTGAGCAGGAACCCGGATTCACAATATATATGCCGTCCTCATATAATGTATTAGCAATGTGCGTATGACCGTAAAGCGCTATATGACAGCAGTTTTCCTTTGCGGTTTCATAAAGTCTTTGAGTACCGCCCTTTACACCAAAAGTGTGCCCATGGGTATAAAGAATTCTGACACCGTTTACTGTCTCAACTCCAACCGACGGCAGGGTGGAAAAATAATCGCAATTGCCTGATACGGTACAGAATTTTTTGTCGGGATAAAGGAATTCAAAATCCTCAATATCCGAAACACAGTCACCTAAAAAGAAGACGTATTTAGCGTCAGGCTGTGAAGATAAAATTTTATCTATAACCCGTGTGTTACCGTGAGAATCAGAAATAACCAATATCCTCATAATTTTTTAACCTCTTTATTCTATAAAAATTAAAAATTTCATATATATTATGTATCGGGGGAGATTTTAATGGATAATAATAAAAAAGCTGATTTTTGGGATTCTGCCGCTGAAAAATCGGGTGGTAAGATAGACGGCAAAACAATTAAAAACGCAATAAAAAATGGGGATTCCAAGCAACTGCTTGATAAGCTGTCAAATGAAGATAAGCAAAAATTAAACGAAATACTATCGGATAAACAAGCCCTTAATAACATACTTAAAAGCCCGCTTGCAATGGAGTTGTTAAGGCGCTTTGGCGGAGATAAAAATGGATGAATTAAGCGAAAAATTAGCGGGGCTTTTAAATGACCCTGAGACTATGAGCCGAGTGAAGCAAATGGCGGAAAACCTTTTGGGTGACAATGCTGCCGGGGAGGAAAAACCACCTCAAAACGGATTTTCTGATATGCTTGGCGGTGACGAGCTTAAAACGATAATGTCCATAATTGGTAGAATGAAAAATCAGGGAGACGACAGCCGCACAAGACTGTTGTTATCCCTAAAACCCCATTTAAGCGAGCCGAAACGTGAAAAGGTTGATACCGCCGTAAAAATACTTAAAATCATCGAAATTCTTCCGCTTTTGCGTGATACGGGGCTGCTCGATTTTTAGGAATGGTGCCTGATGAATGAAAATGAATTTATTAAACAACAGCACGCCGCAGTAGAGCGAATGCGAGAGATGAACAATCGCTCCCGATACGGTGGTAATAATAACACAAAACCGCCTGATACCGCTAATAAATCTAAAGAAAATAATTATAATAACCGAAATAATATGCAAAACAAAAATTCGGCAAATTCTGCAAAAAATGTTGCTGAACCGAGTATGAATAATACTAAAAGCCAAAAAAATAATTCCGCTTTTCCTTATTTTTCAGGCTCTAACCCTCTTTCCTTTTTGGATAAACTTACTAAAGACGGTGATACAGCGCTGATTATTGGACTTTTGCTGATTCTTATGAGCGAAAAGGCGGATAAAATGCTGATTTTTGCTTTAATTTATATTTTAATATAAATTATTATAACATAAATATGTAAATAAACAAATACTAAATAAGAAATAAGAAAGAATAAAGAA
>JAZQHX010000251.1:0-3238 GCA_045540835.1 Acutalibacteraceae bacterium
GCTATGGCGACTTTAAGCTGGCTGTGGGTGAGACTGTTGCCGATACATTAGCTCCGATTAAAGCGGAGTATGACAAAATAATTGCCAATAAAAAGGCACTCGAATCACTTTACCGTGAGGGTGCACAGAAGGCTGAATATGTAGCACGCAAAACCTATTTTAAGGCTATGAAAAAGGTCGGTTTTGTATTATGATTTTCCCGCTTGCCGGAAATGAAAAAATAAAGCAGTCGGTTTTAAATTCTATTAAGGAACACAGACTTCCCCACGCAATTATAATTGAGGGTGAAGCAGGGCTCGGAAAGCATACCTTATCACGCTTTTTAGCGCACGCCGCCGTTTGTGGGGAAAGTAATGCCCCATGCGGTGTTTGTAAGGACTGTCATTTAGCGGATATAAATTCCCACCCCGATATTTCGGTCACAGCACCGGAAGAAGGTAAGAAAAATATATCGGTTTCCCAGATACGTGCACTCAAAAACGAAGCATTTGTAAAACCGCATCAGGCAAAAAAGCGTGTGTTTATAATAGACGATGCACATACTATGAATGACCAGTCTCAGAATGCACTTCTTAAAGTGCTCGAAGAACCACCGGGGGATATTGTTTTTATACTTATAGCCGAAAGTAAGGCTTCTCTTTTAGAAACAATTATTTCACGTTGCGTAACTTTAACGTTGAGTCCACCCGATTTTTCGGTAGCGCTTGATTTTTTAATGGAAAAAGGTGACTTTGCAAGAGAAGAAGCGGAGTTGGCTTTAAGGGAAAGCGGCTGTAATATAGGTAAAACACTCAATTCGCTGTCTGGTAAGAGTGACAGCAAGACTGTTGCCGCCGCAAAGGAATTTTTGGAGAGTATTTTGCGTGGCGACGAATATTCTGCATTGTGCGCCTGCTCTGTTTTTGAAAAGAAAAGGGTAGAGGCGGACAGATTTTTTAAGGATTTAAAAAATGAGACGGCAGTATATATAAAGAAAAATTTGGGCAGACCGCAAGCTAAGGGGCTTACAGCGCTGTATATGAAATTTCCGTCATACGAGCGTTCACTGCTTACAAATATAAATTTAAGCCTGCTTTTCAGTACCCTTTGTGCTGATGCGGCAGAGCTGTTACATTAAACATTTATTTCGGAGGAATTTATGACAGAGGTTATATCCGTAAAATTTAAAAACGGCGCAAAGGCTTATTACTTTGACCCTGCAGGACATACCGTAAAGGCAGGAGCTAAGGTAATAGTCGAAATGCAAAACGGCAGAGAAATGGGAACTGTCAGCGAGGGTAACCATCAGGTGCCTGACGAGGATATTGTACCGCCGCTTTGCAAAATGCTGCGTTTTGCAAATGATAAGGATTTTAAGAAAATAGAGGAAAATAAGGAAAAGGAAGCCGAAGCCTTTAAAATATGTGAGGAAATGATTCTGTCACACGGACTTGTTATGAAGCTTGTGAGTGTTGAGTATTCCTATGATGCGAGCCGAATTGTATTTTTCTTCACGGCTGACGGCAGGGTAGACTTCAGAGAACTGGTTAAGGATTTGGCGGCAAGATTCCACACAAGAATCGAGCTCAGACAAATCGGAGTAAGAGATGAAGCCAAGATGCTCGGTGGCATTGGTATTTGCGGTCAGCCCTATTGCTGTAAGCAGTTCCTTAACGAATTCCAGACCGTTTCAATAAAAATGGCTAAGGAGCAGGGCTTGTCCTTGAACCCGACAAAGGTTTCGGGTAGCTGCGGCAGACTAATGTGCTGTCTCAAATACGAGCAGGACGCTTATGAATATCTCCATTCCTTTACCCCTAATGTCGGCGCTACTGTAAAAACCAAGGAAGGTATGGCGGTGGTTACAGACGTTAACCTGCTTACAGGTAACCTGACGGTTAAGCCTGCCGACGGTGACGGAATACCCTACAAGGTTCACAGAGACGAAATTAAACCTGCATATAAGAATAAAAAACCGAATAAATAATTCGGAATTCGGAATGCGTAATTCGGAATTAGCGGTGTCTGCGACGCATATAAATAGAGAATTTTAAATGGTAGGGGCGAACATTGTTCGCCCTGTTTTTATGCAATAAAATATAAATGGTTTTGAAAAATTCGGCTTTTAATACAGTTATAATGCAATTTAGAAAGTAATTATTGATAAACTTCTTAAAAATGTGAAAATTTTCACGAATGCTATTGATTTTTATTGCAAAACCTTATATAATAACAGTATAAGGAAAAATTTGATTAAAAAAAGGAGAACTCCCAATGACCACTAATAAAACAGTTATTAAATGGTTAGACGAAATGAAAGAGCTCCTCACCCCTGACAGTGTTGTCTGGGTTGACGGTAGCGACGAACAGCGTGAAGAATTACGCAAGTTGGCTGTAGAGCTTGGTGAGCTTACAGAACTCAATCAGGAAAAGCTTCCCGGTTGCTATCTGCACCGCACCAATCCCAACGACGTTGCACGTGTTGAGGACAGAACTTTCATCTGCTCTAAACTCAAAGAAAACGCAGGCCCCACAAACAACTGGTGCGATCCTGACGAAATGTATGAGAAGCTCTATAAAATAGCTCGTGGCAGCTATAAGGGCAGAACAATGTATGTTATCCCTTATTCTATGGGACCGATTGGTTCTCCTATAGCTAAGGTAGGTATTGAGATTACTGACTCTGTTTACGTTGTACTCAATATGCTTATTATGACCCGTGTTAGCCCCAAGGTTCTTGAAGTTCTTGGCGACAGCAATGACTGGGTACGTGGATTACATTCACGTTGTGATATCGATCCCGAAAACCGTTACATCTGCCACTTCCCTGAGGATAACACCATCATTTCTGTTAACTCAGGTTACGGCGGAAACGTACTTTTGGGTAAAAAGTGCTTTGCACTTCGTATCGCTTCTTACCAGGGCTGGAAGGAAGGCTGGATGGCTGAACATATGCTTATCTTAGGTCTCCAGAATCCTAAGGGTGAAGTTAAGTATGTTGCAGCTGCATTCCCCTCTGCTTGCGGTAAGACCAACCTTGCAATGCTTATTCCCCCCGAGTATTTACGTAAAAAGGGCTATAAGATCTGGACTGTTGGTGACGATATTTCCTGGATGAAGATAGGTCCTGACGGCAGACTTTATGCTATCAACCCCGAGAACGGCTTCTTCGGTGTTGCTCCCGGTACTAACGAGCATTCTAACTTTAATGCTTTAGAGAGCACAAAGAAGAACACCATCTTTACAAACGTTGCATTAG
>JAZQHX010000252.1:0-3092 GCA_045540835.1 Acutalibacteraceae bacterium
GCATACGCAGACCGAGTATTGAGTTGCGTGTTACTCCCGATATGCCTGAGGAGGTTTGGGAGGCCGCAATAGATTCCATTAAAGCAGGCGGCGGTTCACCGAGCTTATATAACGAAGACGGTTATCAAAAAGCTCTCGAAAATCTTTTCCCCGAAATCCCGAAAGAAGATCTTCTATGCTTTGCAGGCGGCGGCTGTACCGAAACAATGCTTGCAGGACTAAGCAATGTAGGCTCTCTGGATGCAGGAATAAACCTTGCTCTAATTTTTGAACCAATTATGCGTAAGGTTTTGCCCGAAGCTAAAAGTTTTGAAGAATTTTATAATTCCTACATAAAAGAATGTTACATTCAAATTGATAGGGTTTTAGATGCTATAAATGCTTCACAAAAGCTGCGTTCCGAGAATAGACCTCACCCCATGCGCACATTGCTTATTGACGACTGTATCGAAAAGGGCAAAGACTATAATAATGGTGGTGCAAGATATAGCTGGAGTATTGTGAATTTAGCCGGACTTATAAATGTTATTGATTCTATGCTGGTTATAAATCAGCTTGTGTTTAAAGACCGTAAATTCAGCGGTGCAGAGCTTTTGGAATGTATGGATAACGGAGAAAATTTCCTTGATTTTGATATTCCGAGACACGGTACCGATTCCGAGGAAGCTAATGCTATGGCTAAACGTTTATCTACCGATATTTGTTCTGCTTTTGATAACAAAGTTCCTTATTCGGGCGGAAAATTTTTAGCGTCATCAATTCAGTTCACTACATACGTAGGAGCCGGAAAACGTATTGGTGCAACACCTGACGGACGCAGCAAAAGTGATGCTTTGTGCGACTCAATTGGTGCTATTCACGGTAATGATAAAGAAGGACCTACCGCCCTTTTAAACAGTGCCGCTTCACTTTGTCAGGAAAAAATGGCAGGTACGCCTGTACTTAACATAAGGCTCGATGCAAACCAAACTTCAATTGGACTCAAATCACTTGTAAACGGTTATTTTAAAAGCGGTGGAATGCAAATGCAGGTGACCTGCGTTTGTAAAGAAGATTTGCTTGATGCACGTGAACACCCGGAAAAATATCCAAATCTTATTGTGCGCATAGGCGGTTATTCCGAATACTTCAGCCGCTTGAATGACGAGCTTAAACAAACCGTAATTGACAGAACGGTTTACGGTATTTAAAATTATGAGTGAGAAAAAAGGAAAAATATTTGATATATCACGCTTTTGCCTTGATGACGGACCCGGCATTCGTACAACGGTATTTTTGAAAGGTTGTCCTTTAAGTTGCGTATGGTGTCACAACCCGGAATCGCAATCCGCAAAATTTGAAATTCTTTACAGTAAAAACAAATGTGTAAACTGTGGTAAGTGTGTGGTTGCTTGCAATAAACAGTGTCACACCTTTAAAAACGGTCATATTTTTGACCGTACTGCCTGCATAAGTTGCGGTAATTGTGCCAAAGAATGTCCTTCACATGCGTTACGCCTCGTAGGCAAAAACTATTCTGCCGAGGAAATAATTAAGGAAGTACTGAAAGATAGAATATATTATGAAGAATCAGGTGGCGGATTGACGGTTTCCGGCGGTGAACCTTTAATGCAAATTGATTTTTTAGAGCAGCTCTTAAAATATGCAAAAAAAGAAAATCTGCATACCTGCATTGAAACCTGCGGATATGCAAAAAAGGAATCTTTTGAAAGAATAGTTCATTTGACGGATTGCTTTTTATTTGATTGGAAAGAAACCGACCCTGAAAAACACAAAAAATTCACAGGTAAAGACAATACGTTGATTCTTGAAAATTTGGAATTTTTAAATAGTGTTAATGCTCAAATCGTGTTAAGAATACCTCTGATTCCCGGTTATAACGATACTTCAGAGCATTTAAACGGTATAGCAGAAATTGCGAATAAATACCACAATATCAAAAAAATCGAAATTATGCCCTATCATCCATTAGGATTATCAAAAAGCGAAGAATTAGGAAAAAATGCCGACGAAAACTCTCCTACAATCCCTACGGCTGATTTTTTAAAAAAATATCTCCATAAGCTTAGTTCTAAGGTGAATGTTGGGGTTAGCATTTCAAGTTAATCTACTGCTTTATAACCCACTACTTAAGAAATGACCGCTATCCATTAAGAATAGCGGTCATTTATCTTTTAATCTTCATTCTGGTATTCGAGTATATCACCCGCATCGCAATTGAGCACCTCGCAAATAGCGGCAAGGGTCTGAAAACGGATTGCGGTTACTTTATTATTCTTTATTTTTGACAAATTGACATTGGAAATTCCTACCCTTTCGGCTAACTCATTTAAGGAAATTTTCCTTTCTACCATCATTCTGTCAAGTCGTAAAACAATTTTGCCCATAAGCACTCCTTATAAAAGACCGTCAACATCTTTTTCAAGCTCGACACCGTGAGCAAAATACTGCGTAATGCAAAGTATAATTATACCCATAATAACACCGCTTTGGTCAACGCTGATTTCAGCAAAATCGGCGCCTAAAGCAATTCTTATAATAGTGCTCATTACAAGACCGATAAGCGGAATAACAATTGAAAGTATTCCGATTTTTTTCAGTCTTTTTATATTTTCAGTCTGAAAAGGAGTGCCGTTTTCGGATTTTTTTATTATAAGGTTAAGATTGCGAAAAATCCAAGCCATAACAATAAAAATTAAAACCGAACCTACTGCGAACAAACACAAAGCCGTATAGTCTATCTTCCCTGCTTTATTTAAAACTTCAACAGAAAATCCGTAGCATGACGCTTGACCGTCAGCAAGCAAGCCTTCTACATCCATAAAATATTTTAAACCTTTAGGTGCTAAAGCGGCACAAAAAGCCACGCAAGCCATTAAAGCAGTTGCTACATAATATGTAATTTCGAGAACCTTTGTAATAATTTTTGCAATAAGGTTTATATTTTTCATATTTACCCCTCCATTTATTTTCTGATTCTAATATAACATATAATTTAATGTTTGTCAACATATTTTTAATGTTTTACGATAAAAAATAAATGTAGAATATTAAAAGTATTATATTTCTGCAATTACTCTGGAAGGCAATCT
>JAZQHX010000253.1:0-1675 GCA_045540835.1 Acutalibacteraceae bacterium
CTGAAAAGCTTAAAAATCTGATATTAGAAAAATTTGAAAATGCAAATATAATAATCGGTAAATGCAGAGGGCTATGTAGCTTTTATGCCGAAAAAGGCGGATTGCTTATCGGTTTTGAGCATTAAAAAAGTAGGCGAAAGCCTACTTTTTTAATGCTCGAATAAATTTTCCGAAAACTTGTTTGCAAATTCGGTAAGGGACGGAAAATCCATAGCAGAGATATAATACATTTCCATTTGGTCGTGCACTTCTTTTGCTTCTTTGAGTGTATTGCAGGCGGTAAACAGCAGTTGCCTTATCGCTTTTCGGTTAAATTTAATACGCTTACTACTTTTATGAAGCTGTGCTGAATTTATAAACCGCCTTGCGTGTATTCGACGAATATCTGTGTTAAAATGTCCGTATTCGCTCTCCCTTAAAAAGCAAAGCGATAATTTTGGGATAACAATATGGTCAACAAGGCGGGAGGGCAAAAATGCATTTTTAACTGTTATTACTTCATTCCCGTTTTCTAATGCATAGTCACGCACTCTGTTCATTATAAGGTCTGCCGCATTGCCGAATTCGTCCTCAATAATAACCGAATTTTTACAGCTTTCAAAAAGGCTGTTTCCGTAAAACACAACCCCTTTAGGGGTAATGCCTGACAGAAACCGTACCCACTCATAGCCGCCGCCATTTCCTTTAGGAATATACTGTTTGCAAAGTTTATCTGCAAAGGCTAAAGCCTTACTTTTTTTAAATGAAATATTAGCAATTTTTATGTTATCCTCCAGCAAATTTCCCAATGCACGGATATAACGTGAAGCCGATAAATGAAGCTGTTTATTTTTGTTTGTAGCCGCCATTATTTCAGCCGTATTTTGTCTTAATACATTTTCCTTCCAGAAATCGCTGAAATTAAGAATCGTTTCACATACTCCCGGAAAATCAGGGTCAACCGTATGCGGAGCTGTACCGTCCATAATAACAAGCTTTTTGTCGGGGAATATAACAGCATCGAGCGAATCCGGGTCACTGCTGCAAGGAAAAAGCTCAGCACCAATCCCCTTTTCTGCCGCCCTTGAAACTAAAAATTTCATAAAAGAGGATTTACCTGTACCTGGTCCACCCTTTATAATAAAGGTTCGCCAGCCATCCTGCGGATTATAGCAATTTTTAAAGTACGAAACAAAGCCCTCGCAGGAATTAGCCGCCAAAAAGTATTTTACATTATTTTTCTCCATACCTATACCTCCAGACAATATATATTATTCAACCAAAATCCTTTTGACACTTTGCAGGTTTTGTGATAATATATATTAAGAGTCGGTCAGACGGTTGCGGATATTTAATATCTGAGGAAAGTCCGAGCCCCACAGGGCAGAATAGCGGCTAACGGCCGCCGAGGGTGACCTTAGGGAAAGTGCAACAGAGATATACCGCCGTACAGCTTTACTTTTGTATTGAAGCGTTTTCGCTGCCTGTGCGGTAAGGGTGGAAAGGCGAGGTAAGAGCTCACCGGTCTTACGGGAACGTCAAGACCCTGTAAACCCTATTCGGAGCAACGCTAAGTGTGGCTATACATTTGCCCGATGTGCCACGAAAAGCGGCTTGAGCGTGTAGGCGACTACACGAAGTCGGATCGTAGCCATGTCGTTCTGTGAGCCAAGGAGTTGGAGAGATATTTTGTCTT